>NZ_KV801805.1:0-48232 GCF_001810545.1 Haemophilus sp. HMSC066D02
TCGTTGTGTGGGGCGTATTATAGGCATTTAAGACTTCTTTGCAAGATCTTTTTGTAAAAATATGTAAATTTTTTTGCTATTTGCTTACAAACTCACCAACATGATGAGAAAAAATCATTTTAAAACGGTAATACTATCAAATCCCCAAAGCGCTAATGCTTGTTCTAATTGGTGTTTATTCTCTACGTCTTGCGTACAAAAAACCTGATTTTTCACCTCTAATTTTGACTGCACTTCTAATTTATCAAGTAAGAACTTTAACCACTTGGCAATAGCGAATCCGGGATCCATAAAATTCTTCACTTGAGGTAAGCAAATTTGAATTTCATCTTTAATTAAAGGGAAATGGGTACAGCCTAAACAAATCGTATCTAAATTCTCTATTGAGGCCCAAGGAGTTAATTCATTTTTCAATGCAATCAAATCAACCGATTTCCCTTGAATTTTATGCTCTGCTATTTCAACCAATTTAGTGGAGCCTAATCGTTCAACTATACAATGTGAGGCAAACTGATGGATAAGCTCATTAACATAAGGGCGTTTAACCGTCCCCTTTGTTGCCAATAGACCAATATGTTTCGTTTGTGAGATCTCTGCGGCTGGCTTAATAGCTGGCACGGTACCTACAATCGGAATAGAAAATTGTTCACGCAAAGGTGGTAACACTACCGTACTCGCGGTATTACAAGCAATCACAATAGCATCAAGTGGATAATCCTGATTAATTTTTTTACAAATATCCAATGTTCGCTGAATAATTGTTTCTTCTGATTTTTCTGAATAAGGAAAGCCAGCATTGTCAAAGCAATACAAATAATGGTTATCGGGCATCAGCTTTTTCGCTTCGCGATAAACGCTTAAGCCCCCCATTCCAGAATCAAAGAAAAGTACCGTTGATTTATTCATTTATAAAACTCTTTCAAAAATAACCGCACTTTAGGCATTCGAATAAATTTCTCGATTATTTAGCCAACGGCGGATTAAACTTTCTGCCACATCCGGATATTTTACAATTAATGCCTTAGCATAGTGTTGAACTGTTGGGATCATTTTACGATCGCGCATTAAATTCGCCACTTTAAATTCGGCAATTCCCGTCTGTTTGGTGCCTAACACCTCACCTGGACCGCGAATTTCTAAATCTTTTTCCGAAATCACAAAGCCATCTTGGCTATCACGCAATACCTGTAAACGTTTTTGCGACACTTTGCCCAACGGCGGTTTATACATTAAGACACAAAAAGACGCCGTACTGCCACGTCCTACTCGCCCACGTAACTGATGGAGTTGTGATAAACCTAAGCGCTCAGCATTTTCAATGATCATGAGACTGGCATTCGGCACATCTACGCCCACTTCGATTACGGTTGTGGCCACAAGCAAATCGAGTTCTGCATTTTTAAAAGCAGCCATAATATCTTGTTTTTCTTGCGGTTTCATTCGCCCATGTACAAGACCAATTTTAAGCATAGGCAACGCTTTCGTTAAATCTTCCCAAATAGCTTCTGCTGCTTGCGCTTCTAATACTTCAGACTCATCAATCAGGGTACAAACCCAATAAGCCTGACGCTTTTCATTAATACAGGCATTCTTGACTCGAGCAACAATTTCATCTCGACGCTCTTCTGAAATAACCACTGTCGTAATCGGCGTTCTGCCTGGTGGCAATTCGTCAATAATCGACGTATCAAGATCAGCATAAATCGTCATCGCTAATGTTCTTGGGATTGGTGTTGCTGTCATAATCAGTTGATGTGGATAAAATCCTGCTTTTTCGCCTTTTTCTCGCAACATTAAACGCTGATGCACACCAAAACGATGCTGTTCATCTATAATTACCAAGGCTAAATCGGCAAATTCCACTTCTTCTTGGAATAAAGCATGTGTGCCCACCACCATTTGTACAGCACCCGATTTAATTTTTTCCAATTCCGCTTGGCGAGCTTTTCCTTTTACCTTACCTGCTAACCAGCCTACTTCAATACCAAAAGGCTCTAACCAACGGCGAAAATTATTGGCATGCTGTTCCGCTAAAATTTCCGTTGGTGCCATTAAAGCCACTTGTTTGCCATTATCAATCGCTAATAAGGCAGCTAAGGCTGCCACTAATGTTTTCCCCGAGCCTACATCCCCTTGAACAAGTCGCATCATTGGATAATCTTTCGCTAAATCCTGTTCAATATCCGCCACGACTCTATTTTGGGCATTTGTTGGTTGAAAAGGCAAAGATACAAGAAAACGTTGCTTCAAATCGGTTTGATAATGCAGTGGCAATGCTAAAAACTGCTGTGTACCCAACCGCACTTTTTGCATCGCAAGATTATGTGCAAGAAGCTCTTCAAAGATAAGTCGTTGCTGTGCGGGATGTTGTCCTTTCTCCAAAACATCTAATGAGATATCTGGCGGTGGACGATGCAAAAATCGAATAGCCTCCTTTAGGCTAAAAGGATGTGGATTAAATTCATTAGGTAAAATTTCCGTTAATTGGATTTTATCGAGTAAAGCCAATGCTTGATCGGTTAGCTTACGTAATGAATTTTGTTTTAAACCTTCCGTTGTGGAATAAATAGGCGTGAGCGTTTCCTCTAAAACCAATGGTGCATTATCCCGTATGATTTGATATTCAGGATGATGAATTTCCGCCATAAAGCGTCCACGTTTAATTTCGCCAAACGCTTTGACGCGCGTACCAATCTGAAAACTATTTTTCATCCCTGCATTAAAATTGAAGAAACGGAGCATAATCTTGCTCGTTCCATCAGAAAGACTTACGGTTAAAATAGGACGGCGCCCAAAGGCAACTTCACAGGTTTGGACAACGCCTTCAATGGTGGCATATTGTTCAGGAAGAAGATCGGCAATGGGTGTAATTCTCGTGCGATCTTCATAACGGATAGGTAAATGAAAAAGCAAGTCTTGGAGATTATGAATTCCAAGACGGCTTAATTTATCGGAGATTGCCGCACCAACACCAGATAAAGTGGTTAGAGGAACGGCATCGAGAAGTTGCGTACTCATTATGCTTCATTAATATTACGCTTCAAACGAATCACACTGGTAATTTGTTTGATTTTTCGCATAATGTTTTCTAAATGATAGATATCTCTCGCGCCAACTTGGATAATGACTAATAGCACATTATTCTCTAATTCTTCCGTCCAAATACTTTGAATATTACTTTCACAAGTCGCGACCGCTGTCATGAGGCTACCTAATACATTTTGTTCATTAAGCATTTCGATGTGTAATTCGGCATCAAAATTGACCGCACTTTCAGCCTCTTCCCATTTTGCCGCGGTGAAATCTTTGGCATTGCTTGACGTTAAATTAGAACAAGCTTGATGATGTACAACCACACCTTTCTTCGCAGTACTTAATGCCACGATCGGATCACCCGGAATTGGATGACAACATTGAGCGAAAGACGCTTTCATTTCTCCATCTCGTCTCAATGTTAGTGTACTTTGAGTATTTTCAGACACACCATCCACATCAATTTCAATGGCTTCATCCATTAATTGATGCGCAATGACACTCGACATTTGATTGCCTACACCGATTTCCTCAAAAAGCTCATTGAGACTTGAGAGGTTCAATTCATTTAGTAACGCTTGGATTTTCTCTTCAGAAACTTCAGAGAGATAATGAGGTTTCAAAGCCATTTCTAGCTGTTTTTTGCCCGTCTGAACCGCATCATCTGCACGCAATAATTTTAAGAAATGACGAATGCGGGTTCTTGCGCGAGCCGTCACTACAAAGTTTAACCAGCTAACGCTTGGATGAGTATTTTCACTGGTCACAATCTCAACGGTTTGACCAGATTCTAAAGCTTGTGATAACGGATAAGGTTTATGCTCTACTACTGCAGCAACACAATGATTTCCCACATCAGAATGCACTGCATAAGCAAAATCAACAGCTGTTGCGCCCATTGGTAATTCAACGATACGACCTTTCGGCGTAAAGACATAGATTTCTTTCGGGAAAAACTCGGATTTTACATTTTCAATAAACTCAAAGGAGTTACCCACGTTTTGTTGAATATCCACCAAGCTTTGTAACCAACGTTGTGCCCGTACTTGCGCAGTGGTACTATCGTTTTTACCACCTTCTTTATATACCCAATGGGCTGTGATCCCCATCTCGGCAACCTGTTCCATTTCTTCAGTTTGCAGATGGACTTCTACCGGCACACCATGAGGGCCAATCATTGAGGTTTGTAAAGCTTGATAACCATTCGCGCGAGGGACAGCAATATAATCTTTCACTTTACCTGGACGAGGCTTATACAAACTATGCATTTGTCCTAATCCACGATAGCAATCATCGACCGAATTCACAATTACACGAAAAGCATAAATATCCATAATGGAATGGAATTTCTGATCTTTTGTGCGCATTTTTTGATAAATTTTATAAAGATGCTTTTCTCGTCCCCAAATACGATTTGGAATGCCAACATGCTCAAGGCGTTGTGAAATATCATTAGAAATACGTTGAATCAATTCCTGACGTGAACCACGAGCCTGTTCGACAAATTTTTTAAGTACTTCATAACGGCGAGGATGCATTGCTTCAAAAGATAAATCTTCTAATTCATTCTTGATATGCTCGATGCCTAAACGGTGGGCTAATGGACAGTAAATCTCTAGGGTTTCTTTTGCGATACGACGACGTTTATCCGGACGCAATGAGCCCAATGTTCGCATATTATGGGTACGGTCAGCCAGTTTGATTAAGACAACGCGAATATCTCGAGTCATCGCTAAAATCATTTTGCGGAAGTTTTCAACCTGTGCTTCTTGGCGAGTGCGAAATTTTAATTTATCCAGTTTCGATACACCATCAACAATTTCAGCTACGCTAGTGCCAAATTCATCTTTTAATTGAGATTCGGTATAAGGGGTATCTTCGATAACATCATGCAACAACGCTGCCATGATTGCTTCATGGTCTAAATGCATTTCCGCAATAATTGAGGCTACCGCAACAGGGTGAGTAATGTAAGGTTCGCCACTTGAGCGAAATTGTCCTTCGTGAGCATCTCGCGCAATGACGAATGCACGTTTGATTAATTCAATTTTATCGGCGGGCAAATACCCCTGAATAATTCGATCTAAATCTGCAAACAATTCCAAAGGACACCTGACTTTTTTGTAGAGAGAAAGACTAGGCGATCAAAATAGCTTTAATTTTGACCGCACTTTAATGAGATTATTCTGCGATTAACGCTACAGCCACTTCTTCATTACGTTGAGAAGCTGCCGCATCTAAATACTCTTTTGCATCCATGATTTCTTGGTTGATTAAACCTTTTTCGATTTCACGTAATGCGATTACAGTTGGTTTATCGTTATCTTCCGGCACTAACGGCTCACTTTGATGTAACTCTAATTGTCTCGCACGACGAGCGGCGGTTAAAATTAAATCAAAACGGTTACCAATTTTTTCTACTGCATCTTGCACAGTCACTCGAGCCATGTTTTACTCCGATGTTAAAAATAATGTCTATAAAGGGAAAATATTGTACTCAATTCAAGCTTATTTTGCTAGTAGCTGATGAATTAAGTCCGCATTTTCTGTTTGTTGATAAGCTTTGGTCAAGCGTTCTGCCTGCAAAATACTTTGAAAATCTGCCAATGCCTGTTCAAAATTATCGTTCACAATAACATAATCATATTCATCATAATGCGAAATTTCGCTGATTGCTTTTGACATTCGCTCAGCAATGACCTCTTTGCTATCCTGTCCGCGGCCAACCAAACGACGTTCTAATTCAGGTAATGATGGCGGCAAAATAAAAATACTTTTTACAGAAGGTACTTTTTGGCGAATTTGCTGTGCACCTTGCCAATCAATATCTAAAAACACATCAATGCCTTTTGCTAAGTTTTCTTCAATTGCTGGCAATGAAGTGCCGTAATAATTACCGCCAAACACTTTTGCATATTCTAAGAAGTGGCCTTTTTCAATTAAGGTTTCAAATTCTTCTACTGAAACAAAATAATAATGCACACCATGACTTTCGCCTGGACGAGGTGAACGCGTTGTGTGTGAAATAGACACCATTTTTTTCGTGCCTTGATTTTTTTCTAACAACGCCGAAATTAATGATGACTTGCCCGCCCCACTCGGTGCAGAAAGAATATATAAATTACCTTGAGACATAATTGAAACCTCTTCTTGTTGTTTGTTTTTATTATACAAAAAGAAAAGGGAAAGTGCGGTCAAATTTTCATTTGTTTTACCAAATTGTTAAAAAGTGATCGAGATCACAAAAAAGTGGTATATACCCTTTTTTTTATCAAAATGCCCATGCTATAATCCATAAGAACTCGTTAGAGCAACGATTTTGTTTAACTTAAAAAAATAGAAGGTGAAAATCTTATGGCTATTAAAATTGGTATCAACGGTTTCGGCCGTATCGGTCGTATCGTATTCCGTGCAGCACAACATCGCGATGACATCGAAGTTGTAGGTATCAACGACTTAATCGACGTTGAATACATGGCTTACATGTTGAAATACGATTCAACTCACGGTCGTTTTGACGGTACTGTTGAAGTTAAAGACGGTAACTTAGTCGTAAACGGTAAAACTATCCGTGTTACTTCTGAACGTGATCCTGCAAACCTTAACTGGGGTGCGATCGGCGTTGATGTTGCAGTTGAAGCAACAGGTTTGTTCTTAACTGATGAAACAGCACGCAAACACATCACTGCTGGTGCGAAAAAAGTCGTATTAACTGGTCCTTCTAAAGATAGCACACCAATGTTCGTACGTGGTGTAAACTTCGGTGCATATGCAGGTCAAGACATTGTGTCTAACGCTTCTTGTACGACAAACTGTTTAGCACCTTTAGCACGTGTTGTTCACGAAACTTTCGGTATCAAAGATGGTTTAATGACCACTGTTCACGCAACCACAGCAACTCAAAAAACTGTTGATGGTCCATCAGCTAAAGACTGGCGCGGTGGTCGTGGTGCAGCACAAAACATCATCCCTTCATCTACCGGTGCAGCGAAAGCTGTGGGTAAAGTATTACCAGCATTAAACGGTAAATTAACTGGTATGGCGTTCCGTGTTCCTACTCCAAACGTTTCTGTAGTTGACTTAACTGTAAACTTAGAAAAACCAGCAACTTACGAACAAATCAAACAAGCAATCAAAGATGCAGCTGAAGGTAAAACTTTCAACGGCGAATTAAAAGGCGTTTTAGGCTACACTGAAGATGCAGTAGTTTCTACAGACTTCAACGGTTGTGCTTTAACTTCTGTATTTGATGCTGACGCGGGTATCGCATTAACTGACTCTTTCGTTAAATTAGTATCTTGGTACGATAACGAAACTGGTTACTCAAACAAAGTATTAGACTTAGTTGCACACGTATACAACTACAAAGGCTAATCAAAATAGCTAAAAAATTAACCGCTCTTTTTAGAGCGGTTTTTTTTATTTCTAATCAATTTAGATTTTCTCAATATTTTATATATTCTTTATTGCTCATTTCAATATAAAAATAGAAAAATAATATGTCTATTATTTATTCTATATTCACAAAAGAATAACATTTTACTAGATTTTAAATTTATTTCGTTTATATTAGCGTACAGTTGTTCGCTCAAATAAGGCTTATATGAATTTAGAACGTCATTTCGTCAATCGAATTCGCCAGCAGGCAAAAACTCGTCAAAATGCAACCGCACTTCGCCATAAAATTAATGGCTTGTGGAAAGATATTTCATGGAACGCATTCCAACAACAGCTTGATCAACTTTCATTAGCTTTTCTTGCTTGTAATATTCAAGTACAAGATAAAATTGCAATTTTTGCGCACAATATGTCACGTTGGACAATCGCAGATATTGCAGCACTTCAAATCCGTGCCATCACCGTTCCAATTTATGCAACAAATACCGCACAACAAGCTGAATTTATTTTAAACCATGCCGATGTCAAAATTCTGTTTGTCGGCGCTCAAGAACAATATGATCAAGCGTTAGAAATTGCGCATCAATGCCCACAATTACAAAAAATTGTGGCCATGAAAGAACAGATTCAATTGACTGAAACTACACTTTCTTGCCATTGGGAAGATTTAATTCAATTAGGTACAGAAGAGTTCCAGACTGAATTTGAAACTCGTTTAGCAAGTAAAACGATGGATGATTTATTCACGATCATCTACACATCAGGCACAACAGGTGAACCGAAAGGCGTCATGCTCGATTACAGTAACTTAGCGCATCAACTTGAAGCCCATGATATTGCATTAGATGTTAATCAAGATGAGGTTTCACTTTCTTTTTTACCGTTTAGCCACATTTTTGAGCGAGCTTGGGTTGCCTATGTGTTACATCGCGGAGCAATCCTTTGTTATCTCGAAGACACCAATCAAGTACGTGAAGCATTAACGGAAGTGCGTCCAACCTTTATGTGTGCAGTACCGCGTTTCTATGAAAAAATTTATTCTGCTGTACTGGATAAAGTCCAAAAAGCGCCTTTTATTCGTCAGATGATTTTCCACTGGGCAATTGCAGTGGGACAAAAACGTTTTGATCTTCTCTCTCAAAATAAAGAAGTCCCTTTCTTCTTGCAAAAACGCTATGCGCTTGCCGATAAACTAGTACTTTCTAAACTGCGTTCATTGTTAGGTGGACGAATTAAAATGATGCCTTGCGGTGGCGCAAAATTAGAACCAAGCATTGGGCTTTTCTTCCATAGCATTGGGATTAATATCAAACTCGGTTACGGCATGACTGAAACCACGGCTACCGTTTCTTGTTGGGATGATCATCATTTTAATCCGAATTCTATCGGTAAATTGATGCCAAATGCCGAAGTTAAAATTGGGGAAAATAACGAGATTCTGGTTCGTGGTGGCATGGTAATGAAAGGTTACTATAAAAAGCCTGAAGAAACTGCCCAAGCCTTCACTGAGGATGATTTCTTAAAAACGGGAGATGCCGGTGAATTTGATGCTGAAGGTAATTTATTTATTACCGATCGCATTAAAGAATTGATGAAAACCTCCAACGGTAAATACATTGCGCCACAATATATCGAAGGTAAAATCGGTAAAGATAAATTTATCGAACAAATTGCGATTATTGCTGATGCAAAAAAATATGTTTCAGCGTTGATCGTACCTTGTTTTGATAGCGTAGAAGAATATGCAAAAAAACTGAATATTAAGTATCAAGATCGCATGGAATTACTCAAACACTCTGAAATTATCAAGATGTTTGAACAACGTATCGAAAGCCTTCAAAAAGAATTGGCTCACTTCGAGCAAGTGAAGAAATTTACGCTACTCTCTCAGGCATTTAGCGTCAAACTTGGTGAAATCACGCCTACGCTCAAATTACGCCGAAAAGTGATTATGGAACGCTATCGTCATATTATTGACTCGATGTATTCCAACAACAAAGAAAACAAGGAAAATAAAGAATAAAAAAAGTGCGGTGAATTTCACCGCACTTTTATTTTGACGAAAATAATTTATTCGACTTTAACCAATACACCTTCTTGATGAGGTTTTAATACACCGACCTCACTAAGCTCAATACCGGCTTTTTTTGCAATCTCTAAGATTTCCGCCTCACTTTCTGGTTTAACCGCAATCAACAAGCCACCAGAGGTTTGAGGATCGCAAAGTACCGCCTTTTGATAATCCGTAAGAGGACCAATTTTATGACCATAGCTTTCAAAGTTACGGTTTGTTCCACCTGGCACACAGCCTTCTTCAATGTAATCTGTTACACCATCTAATAACTTGATTTTATCAAAATGCACAACCGCATTAAGATTTGAGCCTTCACAGATTTCAGCTAAGTGCCCTAATAAACCAAAACCAGTTACATCTGTCATGGCGGTTACACCTGCCACTTCTGCAAATTGGCTGCCAATCAGGTTCATTTGACACATGGCTGCAGTTGCCAATCCTTGATGTTCTGGTTTTAACTTGCCTTTTTTCTCAGCAGTAGTCAGCACACCGATACCTAATGGCTTGGTTAAATAAAGCTTACAATTTGCTTCTGCTGAGGCATTACGTTTTACACGATCCGTTGCTATAACGCCTGTTACGGCTAAACCAAAAATAGGTTCTGGCGCATCAATCGAGTGTCCACCAGCCAGTGAAATCCCCGCTTGATGACAAGCAAAACGGCCACCATCAACAATTTTCTGTGCCACTTCTGCCGGTAATTTATTAATCGGGAAACCTAAAATGGCAATTGCCATAATCGGCTTACCACCCATTGCAAAAATATCGCTAATGGCATTGGTTGCGGCAATACGGCCAAAATCAAAAGGATCGTCCACAATCGGCATAAAGAAATCTGTGGTACTGATAATTGCAGTACCATTACCAAGATCATAAACCGCTGCATCATCCGCTGTTTCGTTCCCAACCAATAAATTAGGGTCGGTAAATTTTTCGATTTCTGTCTGTAAAATTGTCCCTAACACCTTAGGCGAAATTTTACAGCCTCAACCTGCGCCATGGCTATATTGTGTTAAACGAATCTCATCCGTCATATTCAATCCTTTGTTAAAATAACGTATTTCTTAAACAAAAAGAGCGGTCAGAAAAAGCCATATTTAAGAGGCTAACTTCTCCACTTTTGCTTGCTTGATCATGTTATCGCTGACTTCTAAAATGGTAATTTTTAAGCCATTGATTTCACAAACAGTTCCTTCATCAGGAATATCTTCAAGATGCTCGAGAATCAAACCATTAAAGGTGCGTGCATCTTCTGTATCTAATTCCCAACTAAACATTTTATTCAAATCACGAAGATTTGCCGAACCTTCAATAATCATCGAACCATCAGATTGCTGAACAACTTCTTGTTCAATGGTCGGTGCTGTAGTGGTTGTAAAATCACCCACAATTTCTTCTAAAATATCTTCAAGAGTAACTAATCCTTTAATATCACCATATTCGTCCACCACTAAACCGATACGTTCTTTTTTCGTACGGAAATTCGCTAATTGTGTTTTCAGTGGTGTCCCTTCTGGAATGAAGTATACTTCATCGACGGCACGTAATAAGGTTTCTTTGGTAAATTCATTTTTTTCTAATAACAAACGAAACGCTTCACGCACACGCAAAATCCCTAATACTTGCTCATCAAGGCTGCCTTTATACAACACAATTCGGTTATGTGGTGCATGATTAAGTTGGCGCATAATAGCTTTCCAATCATCATCGATATCAATCCCAGCAATTTCATTACGTGGTACCATGATATCGTCAACAGTCACCGTTTCCATATCTAAAATAGAGAGCAACATTTGTGGATGCTGTTCATCTGGTGTGGCTTCTCCCGCTTCCGATACAATACTACGAAGTTCTTCACGACTAATCACTTGTTTTTGCATATCGGGTTTTAAGCCGACCATTCGCATTAAGGTTTTCGTAAAAATATTCATCAACCAAACTAATGGATAGAACACTTTTAACAATAGCGACAAAATGTGACTTGAAAATAATCCCACTTTCTCTGGATGCATCGCCGCAACGGTTTTAGGGAAAATTTCAGAAAAAACAAGCATAGCAAAGGTTAATAAACCTGTTGCGATTGCTACACCCGCATCACCATATAAACGCATACCAATCATGGTTGCAATAGCGGAAGCACTGATGTTAACAAGGTTATTAAAGATCAGAATAAAACTTAACAAGGTATCGGGCTTCTCGAGCAGTTTTTCTGCTTTTTGCGCGCCTTTATTGCCTTGTTCCGCCATAAAACGAAGGCGATATTTATTGAGAGAGAGTAATCCGGTTTCTGAGCCGGAGAAATAGGCTGATAAAACTAAACAAATAATGAGTGTAATAAATAAAGTACTAAGGGGGATACTGTCCAAGGGTAAATCCTTTTGTTCGTTAATCAACAAAAAGTGCGGTCATTTTCACCGCACTTTTTACCTGTTCTTTGATTTTAATTAAATCAAACGGCTACCAAAATAGCCAATCGTAAGCAGAATGATACCTGAAATTGCGTAAATAATCATCCTTTTCCACGCCAGCCCAATCGCCAATGACCAAAACAAGCAATACCAAAACTAATCCAAGCTAGGAAAGAGAAAATTGCTTTGTGCAGATTTTCTGGGGTCACTGCTTGCAACACATGATAAGTGCCTGAAATTAACGTCAGCGTGAGTAAAACCTCCCCCATGGCAAATAAACAAAAGAAATGGCGTTCTACTGCCATCAATGGCGGAATTGCTGGCGAAAATTGAATTTTACGTTTTTTCAAATTACGGTCTAACCATACCAATTGGATCACATAAAGCGTTGCAATAAAACAAACTGCATAGGTAAATAGCGACAAGCCAATATGGAATAACATCAACGTATTTTGATTAAGCATTTGAATAATGTGGCTTGATAAGAATGTCGCAAAGATCAAGCTAATGATCGAAAACGCATACACTATCGGTAAAACAAACCACATTGTCGAAACGAGAAACATTGAAAGCGTCGCCAATGCCGCAATAATGACGCTCATTAAGGAAGCGATTTGCATTAGCGTAAAACTTTGCCCTGATGCAAGATCCTCTAACAGAGGGAACGTGCTGACTGCATGCAGAACAATTGCTGTAAGTGCGGTCAGAAAAAACGGGATTTTACTTTGACTCAACTTCCCTTCTGATGAGTTCATCAAAAACGGGGCGATCAACAATAAACTAAGAATGTAAAAAATAATCGAAAAAAGGGCAAACCACATAATGCTTTCTCTTTACTAGGAATTATTCTTATTTTAACGGATCTTTTCTCTAGATCGCCATAATTTTATTTGAAATGATGAAAAACGCCCAAATTTCGGTATAATCACGGCAATTTTTTAAGAAAAAACAGGATTTAAAATGTTTGAGAATTTATCGGATCGCCTTTCCAAAACGCTACGCAACATTAGCGGTAAAGGGCGTTTAACTGAAGATAATATTAAAGAAACCCTACGCGAAGTGCGTATGGCGTTATTAGAAGCTGACGTTGCTTTGCCTGTCGTACGTGAATTTATCGCTAAAGTAAAAGAAAGCGCGCTAGGCGAAGAAGTTAATAAAAGCTTAACTCCTGGCCAAGAGTTCTTAAAAATCGTTCAGCGTGAACTCGAAAAAGCCATGGGTGAAGCCAATGAAAGTTTAAACCTAGCAACACAGCCACCTGCAGTTATTTTAATGGCGGGTTTACAAGGTGCGGGTAAAACCACCAGCGTGGGTAAATTAGCAAAATTCTTACGCGAACGTTATAAAAAGAAAGTACTTGTGGTATCTGCCGACGTATATCGTCCTGCAGCGATCAAACAGCTTGAGACCTTAGCACAATCTGTTGGCGTGGACTTTTTCCCATCTGATGTTAAACAAAAACCGGTAGAGATTGCAAAAGCGGCACTTGCTGATGCAAAACTCAAATTCTACGATGTGTTAATTGTGGATACCGCGGGTCGCTTACACGTTGATAGCGAGATGATGGATGAAATCAAGCAAGTTCACGCGACATTAAATCCAATTGAAACTCTCTTCACCGTTGATGCAATGACCGGTCAAGATGCAGCAAATACAGCAAAAGCCTTCAATGAATCCTTACCACTTACCGGGGTTATCTTAACCAAAGTAGATGGTGATGCGCGTGGCGGTGCAGCGTTATCTATTCGTCAAATCACAGGCAAACCGATTAAATTCCTTGGTGTGGGTGAAAAAACAGAAGCCCTTGAGCCATTCCATCCTGATCGCGTAGCATCACGTATTTTAGGCATGGGTGATGTACTTTCCCTTATCGAAGATCTTGAACGCTCAGTGGATCGTGAAAAAGCGGAAAAAATGGCACAGAAATTCAAGAAAGGCGATGATTTCACCTTGGACGATTTCCGTGAACAGCTCCGTGAGATGAAAAAAATGGGCGGTATGATGTCGATGCTTGAAAAATTACCGGGTGCAAAAAACTTACCGGATCATGTCAAAAATCAAGTAGATGACAAAATGTTTATCAAAATGGAAGCCATCATTAATTCCATGACCTTAAAAGAACGTGCCAATCCAGACATTATCAAAGGATCTCGCCGTCGTCGTATTGCATTAGGTTCTGGTACACAAGTGCAAGATGTGAATAAGTTGCTGAAACAATTTGATGAAATGCAACGTATGATGAAAAAAATGCGTAAAGGCGGAATGGCGAAAATGATGCGAGGCATGCAAGGCTTAATGGGCGGAGGCAGCTTAGGTGGCCTTGGCGGTTTAGGCGGTATGTTTAAACGTTAGTTTTCTTATAAAGATCAACCTATAAAATCAAATAGATCAATTAATAATATTCTGAGTTCTGTATATTACAGAACTCAATTATTTTTACTCAAAATTAATTTATTTTTGATAGAAAGTGCGGTCAAAAAATTAAATGTTTTTTGCTATACTTTCCTACAAAATATTCATAATTACTCATTTCAATGAAACAAAAACGCCCTACTTTACAAGATATTGCCGACCATCTTGGGATGACTAAAATGACGGTAAGCCGTTATTTACGCAATCCTGATTCTGTTGCCAAAGATACCCAACAACGTATCGCTGCAGCCATTGAGCAGTTTGGTTATATACCTAATCGTGCACCAGAAATTTTGTCTAATGCAAAGAGTAAAGCTATTGGCGTGTTACTCCCTTCTTTAACTAATCATGTATTTGCTGATGTATTAAAGGGCATTGAACAAGTTGCTGATATTGCAGGTTATCAGACGATGCTTGCGCACTACGGATATAGTGTCAAAAAAGAAGAAGAACGTATTGAAAGTTTACTTTCTTACAATGTGGATGGATTAATTTTATCGGAAAACTACCACTCTTTACGCACGCTTAAAATGATTGAAATCGCCAATATTCCAGTCATTGAAATCATGGATAGCTCACAAGCAGGTATTCAACAAGTCATTGGTTTTGATAATGTTGCTGCAGCACAAGCTATGGTCGAAACCATGATTCAGCGTGGTTATAAAAATATCGTCTATTTCACGGCAAGAATGGATAAACGAACCCAATTAAAAATGCAAGGTTATGAGCAAGCCATGAAAAAATATGGGTTAGAACCTTATAGCTTGATTACAGAAGCCGCGTCTTCTTTCACATTGGGTGGAAAACAGCTACGTAAAATTTTAGAAGAACATCCAGAAACAAACGGGATCTTTTGTACAAATGATGACTTAGCAATTGGAGCATTATTTGAATGTCAGCGATTAGGGATTGCTGTGCCTAAACAGATTGCAATTGCAGGCTTCCATGGTCATGACGTAGGCTTTTCGGTCACACCTCAGCTCGCAACTGTTATGACCCCTCGTTTAGAAATTGGCAAACTTGCCGCACAAGAATTGTTAGCGAGACTGAATAACGAGCCACTAAAAGAAAAAATAATTGATCTAGGATTTAAAATCCATTTAGGTGAAAGCATATAAGCTGTGCGATCAAAAAATACTAATATTTTGACCGCACTTCTTTTATTTTAGATCAGTGGTTTTAATGCCTCCACACAGCGTTCAACCACTTGCTCAAAACTACCAGAAATATCAACATGAATAACATCTGGTTCATCTTGACCTGGTACTTCCAATGTCTCAAACTGACTTTTTAGCATATCGGTTTTCATATAATGCCCTTTACGCTGTTTCATTCGCTCAAGAACCAGTTCAAAAGTGCCTTCTAAAAATAAGAATTTTACGTTTCCATTCCCTTCACGAATGAGATCGCGATATTTTTTCTTTAATGAAGAACAAATAATGATCCCCACTTCACTTTTTCGCTCTAGACTAAATGCTGCATCACGAATACGCTCCAACCAAGGCGCGCGGTCTTCATCATTTAACGGATGTCCCTCTCCCATTTTAATGATATTCGCTCTAGGATGAAGATCATCACCATCAATTAATTTTATTCCTAAACGGTGAGCCACCTCTGTTCCTACGGAGGTTTTCCCTGTACTTGATACGCCCATTATAATAAAACTTTTTCCCATCTGTTCTTGTTTATGATTCATCATACACCTCTTCAAATTTCCATTTACCATACTCTAATTACAAACAAAATGTTACTGGTAACATTTTGTTTTGTGATCTTGATCACAAAATAAATTCATCACCATAATTAACCGCACTTTTAAAGATAAAAATAATGTGAATGAGATCACAATTTTGAAAAGTAATCGTTTACCAAATGTTAAATCAAGCGTATGTTACGGGTAACAATTCAACTCGGAGAACAACCATGCTCATTGCAATTATGATCGTAGCTATCTTATTGCTACTTTTACTCATTATTAAATTCAAAGTTCATGCTTTTGTAGCATTGATTATTGTGAGTTTACTTACCGCACTAGCCGCTCAGATTCCGGTAGAAAAAATCCTACCAACCTTGCTTGGCGGATTTGGTAACACGCTTGCAGCAGTTGCCTTATTGGTAGGTTTAGGGGCAATGATTGGTCGACTTCTTGAAATTACTGGCGGAGCCAAAGTCCTTGCAGATTCACTAATCAACAAATTTGGGGAGAAAAAAGCCCCCTTTGCATTAGGTGTTGCAGCATTACTTTTTGGCTTCCCAATTTTCTTTGATGCGGGGCTTGTCGTGATGTTACCTATCGTCTTTAGTGTCGCTAAACGTTTTGGTGGCTCCGTTTTACGTTATGCCTTTCCTGTTGCAGGTGCATTTGCTGTAATGCACGCTTTTTTTACCTCCGCATCCTGGTCCAGTAGCGTCTGGTGATTTATTAGGTGTGAATATTGGTTTATTAGTGATTGTGGGCTTAATTTGTGCAATCCCAACATGGTATATCGGTACTTATTTATTTAGCCTATTCATCAGCAAGAAGGTTCATATTGATTTACCCAAAGCATTTTTAAATGCCACTGCAATCAGTGAAACATCGGTACAAAATCCACCGAGCTTTGCCCGTGTAATAACAATATTATTACTGCCAATTCTGTTGATCTTATTAGACACTGGCTTAAATACATTAAGCGTGGCAAAAGTCATTGATGGATCACAAACCTGGGTTGAAGCGCTTCGCTTAATTGGTAAAACGCCTGTTGCACTGTTAATCACCTTAATCGTCGCAATTCTGTTACTAAAAGACCAACGTAGTTATGAACAAATTGAAAAAATTTGTGATAATGCCCTGGGTCCTATCTGTTCTATCGTGCTTGTTACGGGGGCAGGCGGAATGTTTGGTGGTGTATTACGTGCCAGTGGTATTGGCGATGTGCTATCTACGATGCTTTCCAATACAGGAATGCCGATCATTGTTGCCGCTTTCGTTATCGCTATGGTAATGCGTGTCGCACAAGGTTCAGCAACCGTTGCTTTAACCACAGCAGCTGCGCTGATTTCTCCTACCGTTGCTGCGGCAACTGACTTAAGCCAATTTGATCTTTGCTTCATTGTGATCGCTATTGCATCAGGTGCTACTGTGCTTTCTCACGTAAATGACTCAGGTTTCTGGCTAATCAGTCGTTTCTTAGAAATGGATACAAAAACGACTTTAAAAACATGGACATTACTCGAAACCTCAATCGGTGTCGTAGGTTTTATTATTGCATTAATTGGAAGTATCATTCTCTAGTCTCTAAATAAAACCTATTTTCTAAAAATTAATACCTTCCATTCTGAGCTTTACCATTGTAAAGCTCAGCTTTTTTAATAATCTGGTTGATTTTTCTTTACTCCTCCCCCTTTCGTTTTAAATTTAATAACGCATTAGTCTCCAAATAAACACATTATTTTCGCTCTGCATTCTCCATTACCCGATTAAATTACTCAATTTTAGGTAATTTCGGTAAAATATACCAGATATAATTGCTCAGGTATTCTACTTGGCGTAAAATCTAGGTTCTGGTGATTATCTACAGCATTTAATCATCAGGAAGTGATATTTTCTAATAATCTAGGAGTGATAAAATGGGACAGTATAAAAAGTTCTGGTACCTATTAGTCGCCGTATTGATTGGAGCCTTCTCCATCCTCGGTTACTATGGGTTCGAAGTTTATCGTGAAGCACCACCGATTCCGCAACAATATGTTTCTGAATCTGGCGAAAAAGTGATTACTCACGATGAAATTTTACATGGTCAAACCGCTTGGCAAACCACTGGTGGTATGCAAGTGGGGTCGGTTTGGGGTCATGGTGCATACCAAGCGCCTGACTGGACAGCAGATTGGCTTCACCGTGAATTAACTAACTGGTTGGACATTACAGCAAATCAAGAGTTCGGTAAAAACTTTGCAGATTTAAATGATGAACAACAAACGTTATTAAAAGCGCGTCTAACCAAAGAATATCGTGGTAGCAAAGTTGAAAACGGTACCGTTGTGCTTTCTAATACCCGCTTAGCGGCAATGGAAAAAACAGCACAATACTACATCTCTTTATACGGTGATGATCCTGCAACTAAAGTGACTCGTGAACACTTTGCGATGAAGGATAATACTCTTCCTGATTTACAAGCTCGTAAAGACTTAGCTAAATTCTTTTTCTGGACAGCATGGACTGCATCAGCTGAACGACCAAACACTCACGCAAGTTACACCAACAACTGGCCACATGAACCGTTAATTAATAACGTACCAACACCAGAAAACGTGATTTGGTCTATTGCGAGTGTGGTATTCCTCATTGCAGGTATTGGTTTCGTGGTATGGATTTGGTCATTCAAAAAACGTGAAGATGAAAAAGAACCACCAATGCCTGAGTTCGATCCACTCACAAAATTACAACTTACTCCTTCTCAACGTGCGTTAGGTAAATACCTCTTTACTGTGCTTGCTCTTTTCGTATTGCAAGTCACATTAGGTGCGGTTGTAGCACACTATACGGTTGAAGGTCAGGAATTCTATGGTATTGATATTTCTCAATACTTCCCATATTCATTAGTGCGTACATGGCATATTCAAGCTGCCTTATTCTGGATTGCAATGGCATTCTTAGCCGGTGGTTTATTCCTTGCACCAATCATTAATGGCGGTAAAGATCCGAAATTCCAAAAATTGGGTGTGGATGTTCTATACTGGGCATTAGTGGTATTAGTCGTCGGTTCATTCACTGGTAGCTACTTAGCAATTGCTCATATTCTCCCTGAAGAATGGAGCTTCATGTTCGGTCACCAAGGCTATGAATTCATTGACTTAGGTCGTTTCTGGCAAGCAGTGAAATTCGCAGGCATCTTATTCTGGTTAGTCTTAATGCTTCGCGGTACAGTGAATGCATTCAAACAACCTGGTGATAAAAACTTATTGGCATTATTCTTCGCCTCAGTAATTGCGATCGGTTTATTCTATGGCCCTGCATTATTCTATGGCGAGCACACTCACATTTCTGTGATGGAATACTGGCGTTGGTGGGTAGTTCACCTATGGGTAGAAGGCTTCTTTGAAGTATTCTCTGTAGCGGCACTCTCATTCATCTTTGTAAGTTTAGGTTTAGTTTCACGTCGTACTGCAACTGTGGCAACCATTACTGAAGCGGCGTTATTCTTAATCGGTGGTATCCCTGGTACTTTCCACCACTTATACTTCGCAGGTGCAACCACTCCAATTATTGCTGTAGGTGCATCATTCTCTGCGCTTGAAGTGGTACCTTTAGTGTTACTAGGTCATGAAGCTTGGGAACACTGGGCAATGCAACAAAAAACACCTTGGATGGACCGTTTAAAATGGCCTCTTTACTGCTTTGTAGCCGTAGCGTTCTGGAATATGTTAGGTGCTGGCGTATTTGGTTTCTTAATCAATCCACCAATTTCGCTTTACTATATCCAAGGCTTGAACACGACTGCTGTTCATGCTCACGCCGCATTATTCGGTGTGTATGGCTTCTTAGCACTAGGCTTCGTATTCTTAATCGCTCGTTATTTACGTCCGGATACACCATTTAACGATAAGTTAATGAAATGGGGCTTCTGGTTATTAAATGGCGGTTTAGTATTAATGATCGTATCAAGCTTATTACCAATCGGTATTATTCAAGGTTATGCAAGTATCTCTGAAGGCTTATGGTATGCTCGTAGTGAAGAATTTATGCAACAACCTCTATTCGATACCCTACGCTGGGTTCGTTTCGGTGGCGACGTGGTATTCATCTTCGGCGCACTCGCTTTCTTCTGGCAAATCTTTACGATGATTTTCTTTAAACCGAAAAAAGCAGCGTAACTAAATTTATTATCGTACAAAAGCGGCTAAGTAATTGGCCGCTTTTTATTTGTGAAAAATTCGTTAAATTTTCTGACTCTACTTTGATCTCCATCAAACTATTTACCTTCTTTTAAGTATGATTAAATTTGTCTTTAGATCTATACTTTCCATACTTTTCAACTTTTCTTATAACATTTCAACATGAGTGACAATCCATTCAACGCTAGTTGGTCATCAAAGGGCAATACGCTATGTCTAGGTCATTGGGATATTACTTATCTTGGTTTACCTGTGGTACTGCCACTTGAACGCCGTGATAAAGATATGGGAACAAATAATATTTATAATTTCATGGATCCCGAAGATGAGCTTTATCGAGAAGGCTTAATGGAAGATGATTGGATTGTGGAAAACATCGATTGGCTTTCGGATGTTTTTATCGAGCACAATATCCCTTTAGAAGAAGAAACCATGCGTGCATTCTATCAAGCGGTGAATAAGGAAGACTGGCGATGTGGGAGCTGTGGTGGATGTATTTAATAGCAAAGTGCGGTAAATTTTATCCCCGTTTTTATACCGAACTGTCATAATAAAAACACTAGGAAATTCAATATTTCTGATATAAAATTCTCCGATTTGTTTTTTAAAAGGGAGAAAAAAGATGAAACTTGTTGAAGTTAAACATCCGCTTGTTAAACATAAATTAGGCGTGATGCGCGAAGCTGATATTGATACCAAAAAATTCCGTGAACTTGCAACTGAAGTGGGTAGCTTACTTACCTATGAAGCCACTGCCGATCTTGAAACAGAAAAAGTGATTATTGAAGGTTGGAATGGTCCTGTTGAAATTGAACGTATCAAAGGCAAAAAAGTCACTGTTGTGCCAATTTTACGTGCGGGTCTTGGTATGATGGACGGTGTATTAGAGCACGTTCCAAGCGCTCGTATCAGTGTAGTCGGGATTTATCGTAATGAAGAAACCCTTGAACCTGTTCCTTATTTCCAAAAACTTGCGAGTGATTTAGAAGAACGTTTAGCTATCGTTGTGGATCCAATGCTCGCAACCGGTGGTTCAATGATCTCCACAATTGATTTATTAAAAGCAAAAGGTTGCCAACACATCAAAGTATTAGTATTAGTCGCGGCACCTGAAGGAATCAAAGCATTAGAAAAAGCGCATCCAGATATCGAACTTTATTGCGCATCTATTGATGATCACTTAAATGAACAAGGCTACATCATTCCAGGCTTGGGTGATGCAGGCGATAAGATTTTTGGGACGAAATAATTCCCTTTTAATAAGACGGCATTTATGGCCGTCTTTTTTCCGTGCGTGAAAACACAAAAGCTAAAAAAGCATTAAAACCGACCGCACTTTCAGTTAATTCAAACCGAGAGTTGAAACTAAATGAGTAATCAAACTACAACCGCACCTGTTGAGGTGCAAAGCATGGGCAAACAAGCGTTTGTCGGTTTACAGATGTTATTTGTGGCCTTCGGCGCCTTAGTATTAGTTCCCTTAATCACCGGATTAAATTCTAATACAGCCCTTCTCACAGCCGGTATCGGTACACTACTTTTCCAACTTTGTACCGGTAAACAGGTTCCTATTTTCTTAGCCTCCTCTTTTGCCTTTATTGCACCTATTCAATATGGCGTACAAACTTGGGGCATTCCAACCACAATGGGTGGACTTGCTTGTGCAGGCTTCGTCTATTTCGCACTATCAACTTTAGTAAAATTGCGTGGTAGTGCTGCACTTGAGCGCATCTTCCCGCCTGTTGTTGTGGGTCCTGTAATTATCATTATCGGTATGGGACTTGCCCCCGTTGCTGTGGATATGGCATTAGGTAAAAACAGTGCATATAGCTATGAGCATTCGGTATTGGTTTCAATGATTACCTTGGTCACTACCCTTTCTGTTGCAGTATTTGCTAAAGGTATGATGAAACTGATTCCAATTATGTTTGGTATCGTTGCTGGCTATGTGGTTTGTTTATTCTTAGGATTAATTAACTTCCAACCTGTTTTAGACGCAAAATGGTTTGAATTACCTGAGTTAACCAAACCAGAATTTAATTTAGAAGCTATTCTTTATATGCTACCGATTGCTATCGCACCAGCAGTTGAACACGTGGGTGGTATTATGGCAATCAGTTCTGTAACAGGTAAAGATTTCCTTAAAAAACCAGGCTTACACCGTACTCTATTAGGGGATGGTGTAGCAACGGCTGCAGCGTCATTAGTAGGTGGTCCACCAAATACCACTTATGCCGAAGTAACGGGTGCAGTCATGCTAACTCGCAACTTCAATCCAAATATTATGACTTGGGCTGCGGTATGGGCAATTGCGATTTCCTTCTGTGGTAAAGTAGGCGCATTCCTTTCTACTATTCCAACCATCGTAATGGGGGGCATTATGATGTTGGTATTCGGCTCGATTGCCGTTGTTGGGATGAGTACCTTAATTAAAGGCAAAGTAGATGTAACTGAACCTCGCAACCTTTGTATCATTTCGGTAGTTATGACCTTCGGTATCGGTAATATGTTTGTCAACGTAGGCGATGTTGTTTCCCTAAAAGGAATTAGCCTTTGTGCCATCGTTGCCATTGTGCTGAACTTGATTTTGCCAAAAGCGAAAAATGAAGTAGAATAAAACTTCCCAAACAAAAGGGTTAAATGAAAATTTAGCCCTTTCTTTTTTATTTTAAATCAACTCGTTAATCCGTGAATCAGCAACTTTCTTTACCTATTCATCAAATTGATGATGAAACGCTTGAGAATTTTTATAGCGATAATAATGCATTATTGCTCAATTCTTTACGCCAAAACATGACTGATTTACAACAGCAATTCTTCTACCTTTGGGGAAACCAAAGCGTCGGAAAAACTCATCTTCTACGCGCACTCTGTAATGAATATATTCAGAAACAACGGAGCGCCATTTATGTCCCATTGAGCAAATCACAATATTTTTCTACTGCAGTTTTTGAGAATTTGGAGCATCAAGAATTAGTTTGTTTAGATGATTTGCAAACAATTATTGGAAATTCAGAATGGGAAATTGCCTTATTTGATCTCTTTAATCGTATTAAGGCTAATGGCAAAACTTTATTAGTTGTCAGTGCAGATCAATCTCCAACGGCTCTACCCGTTAAATTACCGGATCTTGCTTCTCGCTTAAAATGGGGAGAAAGTTATCAATTGATTCCACTCAGCGATGAACAAAAATTTGCAGTATTGAAACAGAATGCCCATCAACGAGGCATCATACTTTCAGATGAGACTGCCAATTTTATATTCACGCGTTTAGATCGTGATATGGCAACACTAAAAGAAGCATTAGTGAAACTCGATGAAGCCTCACTACAAGCCAAACGAAATCTGACGATTCCTTTTGTGAAATCGATTTTAGGCTTATAAACAAGCAAAAAAATAACCGCACTTTTTCAAGCGCGGTTATTTTTTCTTTATTTAATTACCAGCAATGGTGACAATAGCCAAATGCCGGCATAATGGCCACTGGATAACGAGAATAGCCTGTCATTTTTGGACGATGATCGCTTGCATTCACTTCATTTGGAACGCTATCTCTTTGTGCGACTCTCGCTTTTTCTCGAGCAGTAACAGTATTACCACTTGTTACTCGAGCATTATAATCTTGTACAGTATTCATATCATACGCAGCTGCGCCATTACCAATACTTGAAGCTTCCTGAGGTGCTGTACACGCAGTTAAAACAGCTAACGCTGCAATAGAGATTAATTTTTTCATAAATTTTACCTTTTGTTACAAACCACTTTATTAAGTGTTTCTCTGCCTTCTTTGATCCGTTCGTTCGCTTTTCTTCTAACATTAGGATCTTCGTTATTTTCAATGTATTTCGCTACATTGGCATTCTTTATTGCATAAACAGGCACATACTGCGAAGTTTTCGTTTCGCTCTGTTTATAAATTGTTGCCCCTAACACGCTTCCATAATATTCACTGGCATCATTTGGCTTAATGTAATAATTACTAGAATTTGTTACATCTACACCATCTGTACTTTTAAAACCGCTACAGATTCCCGCTGGTGAAAGAAACGTTGTTTTGGATGCCGCAACTTCGTTAAATTTATATACTTCAAATTCAACACTATTAGCAAGCTCTTCCATATCTTTTTCAGATTTAGGATCTAAACTTCTTTGCCCTTTTCCATCAATATATTTCACTGTTTCAGAAATATTACTTTCAGAAACATTAACTGAAAGATTATTTTCAGGCGTTTTTACCTTTGTTGCATATACAACACTACTACCTTCGGCTAAAACAACTGACGATGCTAAAATACAAAAAGAGTAAATCCCAATTTTTTTCTTAATATGACTCATAATAATTTGATTTTCTACGTTAATAATTATTTTCGTATAACTCAATAGGTAAATAATCTGGGTCTCTAAAGAAAGTGTACTTCATTCCCGTTAATTCATCAACCCTAATTGGTTCACTATCAATGCTATTTTCAAAAAGATAAGCGACATACTCATCAATATTTTCTACTTTGAATGCCAAATGCCGTAAACCACAGGCTTCAGGGCTAGTTACTCTTTGAGGCGGATTTGGGAAAGAAAATAGCTCTATTTGACTCCCATCAGGAAAACTTAAATCTAATTTATAACTATCTCGCTCTTCACGATAAGTTTCATTTAACTGTTTCGCCCCTAAAATCTCCATATAAAAATGCTTCGAACGAGCATAGTTCGAAGCAATAATTGCAATATGGTGAAAACCTAATAATTGAGGTTTCATTATTTCTCCGGTGTGACACTTTTTGCTTTTTCTTCTTCCTGTAAAGCAAGAGCATCACGTGCCGCACGAATACTCTTTTCAAGCATTGGCACGCGAGGATCATCTGGTTCCAATAAACGTAGCATCATTGCCCAGGTAACGGCTGCCATTTTATAATCCTCACCTTCAAAATAACTGAAAGCAAGTAAACTTAATGCTTCAGGATTAGAATGATCTTGACGAATAATCTCGCGTAAAAGCTGATTACCTTTCAGTTTATCCGTTTGATCTTCAGAAGACATTAACATACGCGCATAAGAAAGCTTATAATCTAAATTACCCGGCTCAAGTTTATTCGCTTGTTGATAACTATCAAAGGCTAATTTTCCATTACCTAAATTCATCCCTACCTGACCTAACAACCACCATTTTTTAGCATCCGTTGGTGTTTTTTGTAAATCCAAACGAAGTGCGGTCGAAAATTGCTGCATTTCTGCATCTGTCATTGGGTTTGTGTCTTCTTCTTTGATCCGTTCAAAGAAATAAGGTAATTTTGCCAATGTCTTTTCCATCATATCTTCGGCTTTCCAAGAGCCCAGAGGGAAATAAGCCGCACCAGCAATAATGGCCAAACCTAATAAACCAGAAACAAACCACAACTTACCGTAATTTTTAGCATTTTTATCGATGGTTTGAGTCTCTTTTTGAGGAATATCTTCCAATAATGTTTTTTGTAGCTCTTGCTTGAGTTGTTCAACATTTTCAACTAAACCCTGTTGATTATCTTGCTCAATCTCTTGCAAACGAGAAAAATATAACGCTTTATTTAATTCATCACGCTTTTTATCTTCTTTAGCTTTAACAGAACGTAACAAGGGATAAAAACAAATCAATGCCACGACTAAAGTGAGCGCAATAATACTTAATGCAAAATTCATTATTTATCCTTTTCTTTGAGTAAAGCCGATAAACGTGCATTCTCTTCATCATTTAAAATCGCGTCAGAATTGACCGCACTTAGGCTTTTAGATTTACGTTTAAATACAAATAGAATGCCAATCAACACTAACAAAATTGGAGCAATCCATAGAACGATTGTTGACATCGTCATTGGTGGATCATAAGTCACGAAATTGCCATAGCGTTGGATCATATAATCCACCACTTCATTTCGATTTTTACCTTCTTGTAACAGCTCAAACACTTTACCACGCATATCTACTGCAATGGTTGCATTCGAATCAGCAATATTGTTATTTTGACATTGAGGACAACGCAATTCTTGTGTTAATTGATGATAGTCCTTTTCTTGCTCCGGTGAGGCAAAATTCAATGCATCAATAGAGGCTGTCGCTGAGATACTCACAAAAAGTGCGGTTAAAAAAAGCCATGATTTTTTCATTATGGTTTCTCCGCGAGTTTGTCATAAATCGGTTTTAAGGTCTCATTCCAAACGCGTTCATTCACATCACCCGCTAAGCGATAATGAATCACGCCTTTACCATCAACGATAAATGTTTCCGGGGCGCCGTAAACACCCAAATCTAATGCAAAAGAACCTTTTTCATCTTTAAGCACAAGACTATAAGGATTGCCTAAATCTTTTAGCCATTTTACAGCTTTTGGTGATTCATCTTTATAGTCGATACCAATGATTGTTACGCCTTGTTTAGCCAATTGATTCAAATATTGATGCTCTGCATAACAAGTTGGACACCAAGTCGCCCACACATTCAAGAGAATCGGTTTACCTTGTTGGAAAATTTCATTACCGTAGGTTTTATTTTCCAATAAATCCATTAATGTTTTCTGTGGCACAGGTTTCCCCACAAGAGCAGATTCTAACGCTTTTGGATCATCACCTTGCGCATTGCGTCCTAACTGAACTAAAAAAGCTGCCGCCACGGCAAGAAAAACAATAAGTGGGATAAGTAGTTTTTTATTCATAACACTATCAATTTTACATCTATTTCTAGGGGTAATAAGCCCCTTATTACAATTAAGACTGTTTAACTAATCGACTAAAACGATAACGACGGTCAAACATACAGAGCAAACCACCTAATGCCATAAACAATCCACCAATCCAAATCCAACGGATAAACGGTTTATAGTAAAGGCGAAGCGCCCATGAGTTATCATCTATTTTTTCACCCAAGGCAACATAAAGATCGCGGGTAAAGCCCCAATTAATTGCAGCTTCAGTCATTGGCATTTTACTGACAGTATAAAAACGTTTTTCAGCGAATAATGTTGCTTCTGGTTTACCCGCTTTTGAAATATCAATTTGTGCTTTACCGCCCATATAGTTAGGACCATTTGCGTCACTCACGCCAGCAAATTTGAAGTCATAGTTAGCAATCTGTACTGTATCGCCCACGGCCATTCGCACATCACGTTCTACACTAAAGTTTTGGCTAAATGCAATTCCCCAAACCGTCATCGCCACACCAAGGTGAGCTAAAATCATCCCCCAATGGGAACGGGAAAGTTTGGTAATACCTTTAAAGAAAGATTCACGGTGTGTTGCACGTTGTTTCATTTCATAAAGGCTTAATAACACAATAATGACGGACATCATGGTGCCAAGCACCGCACTGACAGTGAGTTTATTTTGTAGGAAATACGGTAAAGCAAAACCTGTAATCGCCATCACAACCACACTCACAACAACCGGTGTGCGAATTTCAGATAACTGGTCACGACGCCATTTTACTAACGGTCCAATACCCAGTAATAAGGCAAATGGGGTCATAATAATCAGGAACATTTGATCAAAGAACGGTGCACCGATCGAAATAGATCCTAAGCCTAATTGTTTATGAACTAGCGGTAATAACGTTCCTAAGAACACCACACAAAGTGCGGTCATTAATAGGATGTTATTTAGTAACAATAAGGTTTCTCGAGAATAGCGTTCTGCATTATCACGCGAACGAATTTGGTTTCCTTTGTAAGCGTACAAGGTTAAAGAACCACCAATTACCACAACCAAATAAGCAAGAATATATAAACCACGTGTAGGATCTGAAGCAAAGGCGTGTACTGACACTAAGATACCGGAACGAACTAAGAACGTACCCAGTAAGCAAAGTGAGAAAGCAAGGATTGCTAAAAGCACAGTCCAAGCTTTAAAAGAGCCACGTTTTTCAGTAACCGCTAAAGAGTGGATTAATGCGGTTCCTGCAAGCCAAGGCATTAAAGAAGAATTTTCTACTGGATCCCAGAACCACCAGCCCCCCCAGCCTAGCTCATAATAGGCCCACCAAGAACCGAGTACAATCCCGAGTGTTAAAAAGACCCAAGCTGCCATCGTCCAAGGGCGAGACCATCTTGCCCAAGCGGAGTCTAATTTCCCTGTCATTAATGATGCAATCGCAAAGGCAAAAGCCACAGAAAAACCAACATATCCCATATAAAGCAATGGAGGATGGAAAATCAAGCCAACATCTTGCAACATTGGGTTGAGTTCTCTGCCATCTACTGGGAAGTCAGGGAATGTACGGGTAAATGGATTTGAGGTAAATAATACGAAGAGTAAAAAGCCGATGCTAATAATCCCCATAATACCCAACACGCGAGCCACCGCTTCTTGTGGCAAGTGTTTGCTAAATAAGGCTACTGCAGCCCCCCAAAGGGTTAATAACCAAATCCAAAGCAATAATGAGCCCTCATGTGACCCCCAAACTGCAGATAAACGATAATAAATCGGCAAACTGCTGTTGGAGTTATTCACCACATATTGCACACTAAAATCATTGACGGCAAAGAGGTAGAACAATGCCGCAAAAGCAATGGTTAAACTGAAAAATAAACCATAAGTCATTGGACGAGCCAATGACATGAGTTGAGAATGACCTTTTTCAGCCCCCCATAACGGAAAAATGGCTAAAAAGAATGAAACGGCAAGGCTTAAAGCAAGCGCATAATTTCCTAATTCAGCAATCATTAGCGACCTTCTTGCGATTTTTGCTGGGTTTCTTTATAACGACGATCGGCTTCACTCTCGCCTTTTAATTCTGCCCCCATTGGTTTATGCATTTTCTGCATTTTCTCACCCAATTCTGGTGGCACATAATTTTCATCATGCTTAGCAAGCACTTCTGTTGCTTCCAATAAGGTTGGTTCTTTTAGCACGCCTTGCGCAACAATACCTTGTCCCTCGCGGAAAAGATCCGGCAGAATACCTTCGTACTCTACTGTAATTGATGGACCAATATCATTTACATCAAAGCGAACTTTGAGACTTTTCGGATCTCGACTAACAGAGCCTTCGACCACCATACCACCGACACGAATACGTTGCCCAACTTCAGGTTTTTGATCAGGATTTCCATCTTTCCCTTCTACAACTTCCGAAGGTGTATAAAATAAATCAATGTTTTGGCGAAGCGCATAAAGCACCAAACCTGTTGCAATCGAAATACCTAAAATCACAAAGATGATGATCGAAAGTCTTGATTTACGTCTTGGATTCATAGCGTATTTCCTTTATTTGCTTGGTTTAAACGGGCTTCACGTTGTTGCTCGCGTAACACTTCTTTTAACACCGCTTTACGCCCCTTGACGCTTTGTATCGCCAAAATGATCATTGCCACGAGGCTAATGCCATAGGAAAGCCACACATAAAAACCGTAGCCTCCCATATTGATAAAATCACTCCAACTTTGGAAAAACATTTTCCGCTCCCTAAAATAAAAATAAAAAACTATTTCAGCTTACTTGCTAACTCTTTTACCCATGGGCGTTTGCAGTCTTCTTTTAGCAATTCAACGCGGTAACGCACAAGCGTAAACCAAATGGATAAAAATAAAAATCCCAAAATACATAAAATCAGTGGAATTAACATTGGCGTTGCAATTGAAGGTTTTTCAAACTTCGTGATACTTGCCCCTTGGTGTAAAGTATTCCACCACTCTACGGAAAAGTGAATAATTGGTAAATTCACTACGCCAACAATACACAAGATTCCCGCTGATTTTGCGCCCACCGCACGATCAGAAAATGCAGAATAAAGGGCTAATACACCGATATATAAGAAGAAAAGAATGAGTTCTGCGGTTAAACGCGCATCCCACACCCACCAGGTTCCCCACATCGGTTTACCCCAAATTGCGCCTGTGACTAACGCGATAAAGGTAAACATCGCACCAATTGGCGCCATAGCAACCATCGAAAGATGTGCAGCTTTAATTTGCCAAACTAACGCAATAATCGCCGCAATCGCCATCGAGCCATATACGCCCATTGACCAAATCGCCGCCGGCACATGCACATACATAATTCGGAAACTATTGCCTTGCTGATAATCTGCCGGCGCATAAGCTAAACCCCAAACGATTCCAACAGCCAATAATAAAACCGCAATCACACCAAAAAATGGACTTAATTTGCCACATAAATGATATTGGGTTTCATGTTTTGCGTAAGGATGTAACCACTTCCACATAAAAGATCCTTAATTCAAAAAATAAAAAACAGTTAAAAATCTGACCGCACTTTCACCGCCATGATGATTAATTATCTAAACTAATTCGTAGTGCAGCGGCAATAGCAAAAGGCGACAACGTTATCGCACCAGCCAAAATTGCACCTAAAATAGCAAGCTGTCCACCATAAGGGAGATTTAACGTAGCGGCATCTAAAATTGCTGAAGCAAAAATTAAAACTGGAATGAATAATGGTACCACAAGTAAACTCAGCAATACGCCACCTTTACGCAACCCCACCGTCAATGCCACACCAATTGCGCCAATGCAGCTTAAAATCGGTGTGCCCACTAAGAGTGTAAGCACCAATGCCCACCAAATATTCACTTCCAACGAAAGCAATAAAGCCGCAATAGGTGAAAGTAAAATCAACGGCAAACCTGTTAATAACCAGTGTGCAACAACTTTTGCAAGTGCCGTTAGCGCTAAAGGTTGAGCCGTAAGCATCAATTGTTCTAAAGAGCCATCAATAAAGTCATCTCGGAATAAGCGTTCAAAAGACAGCAACGCAGAAAGCAATGCCGCCACCCAAGCAACCCCAGGTGCAATTCGAGAAAGGAGTTTAGGATCCGGCCCAATCACCAATGGAAACAGCGTGATGACGATCAAAAAGAACCAAAGCGGGTTCAATATTTCCGCTTGTTTACGGGTCGCAATCTTCAGCTCACGCTTTATAATCTGTAAAAATATCATAAAAATCTAAGAGTTATATTTATAATCAGCAAGATTGATTTTTTTCAATAACGTACTTGGCACTTCTTGGTGGCTCGTTAAAATCACCATTCCACCTTTTTTAGCATGATTTTCAAAAAGTGCGGTCAAAACTTCAACCCCTTTTTTGTCTATTGCTGTAAAAGGTTCATCCAAAATCCAAAGTGGTGCTTCCGAGATCCATAATCTCGCCAAGGCAATGCGCTTTTGCTGACCAGCTGAAAGTTGGGCAGCCGGTAAATCTTCACGCCCAAGTAAGCCTGCAGTTTCAAGTACATCCCATAAAATATCAGTGCCTTGCTGACTTTGACTAATCTGCTGATAAAATTTTAAATTTTCCCATGCCGTTAATTCAGGCTTTACGCCAGAATGGTGGCCGAGATAAAGTAGCTGATGATGGTATTCTTCGCGTTGCTTTGTAATCTCGTCTGAATTCCACCGCACTTTACCTTCTACAGGCTGTGCAAGGCCAGCTAAAATCCGCAATAAACTTGTTTTACCGATACCATTGTGCCCTTCAATTTGCACGAAATCACCACTTTGAAATTGCAGTGAAAGATCAGTGAACAATACGCGATCGCCCCGTTGGCACGCCAATTGTTCTAATTGAAGTTGATGAGCAGGAAACATAGTCTCAGCCTTAAAAATAAAATCTTGTGAAAAATCAGCGGGTATTCTACCACAAGGGGAAATTTTGACGAGATTTTAAGGGCTAAAAGGCATAACTATTTAGAAGTAGATCGGTGTATTTATTGATTTAAAACAAACTAAATTTTCCTAGCTTTTTCATCAGATAATCAAATAATTAAAAGATTTACTGATCTAAATCAAATTTTCTGCTACTATTTAGTTACTTTTTGATGTTGTTTTATCAAAAACATTACCTTAACTTCATTTAAAAAAGGAACATATTATGTCTTATACTCTACCTGAATTAGGCTACGCTTATGATGCGTTAGAACCTCATTTTGATGCACAAACAATGGAAATTCACCACTCTAAACACCACCAAGCCTATGTAAATAATGCAAATGCAGTGTTAGAAACTTTACCTGCTGAATTTTCTGAAATGTGTGCAGGTCAATTAATCAGCCAATTAGATAAAATCCCAGCTGAAAAACGTACCGCGTTACGTAACAACGCAGGCGGTCACGCAAACCACAGCTTATTCTGGAAATCATTGAAAAAAGGCACCACTTTACAAGGTGATTTAAAAGCAGCTATCGAACGTGATTTCGGTTCTGTAGAAAACTTCAAAGCTGAATTTGAAAAAGCAGCAGCGACTCGTTTTGGTTCAGGTTGGGCATGGTTAGTGATTAACCAAGGTAAATTATCTGTTGTTTCTACCGCAAACCAAGATTCTCCATTAATGGGTAAAGAAATCGCAGGTTGTGAAGGTTTCCCACTATTAGGTTTAGATGTTTGGGAACACGCTTACTACTTGAAATTCCAAAACCGTCGTCCAGACTATATCAAAGAATTCTGGAACGTAGTGAACTGGGATTTCGTTGCAGAGCGTTTAGCTAAAAAATTAGCAAACTGCGGATGTTCAGCTAAATAATCGTTTCTCAAAATGTAAAAAATCGCCTTTATTAGGCGATTTTTTTATTGCTTAAATCCAGCGTCTGACTTTTTTCTTGTAAGCTAAATAAGACTCACCAAACTTCTTCTCTAGCCAATATTCTTCAGGTTTAATTTGCCATTGTGTGATGAGATAAACAAAAAGAAAAACACCGATAAAACTGACCGCACTTTGCAAATAAACCGCCCATGCCACTAACAAACCCGCTAAGCTTAAATACATGGGATTACGGCTAAAACGATAAATACCATTTGCCACAAACACATCACTTTTTTCTAAGTGAATTGGATTGATATTCGCTTTACTCTTATAGAATTGCCAAAGGCTGAAAAAAGCGATGACAGAAGAAACCAATACAATCAAATAAACTGCTAACACATTGATTTCAAACGGATAATGATTTGGCAAATATGCCATACTAAGTGCGCAACCAATAAAAATAACGGGAGGCGGCACTATCGGTTTCTGAATCATCAGATCAAAAATCCAATAAAAAAGCCCGAGCAATCGGGCTAATTAAAATATTACAGATTATTTAATTTCATCTGCGCCATTTGTTTCTCTAACGGGTTACCGTTTTTCTGTGCATTCTCAAAGCTTGATTTAGCACCATTCACATCGCCTTTTGCGACTTGAATATCACCCGCTAAAAGATCTTTACGCGCACTAAAGCCTTGGCTTTTCACTTGATTTAGACTTGCTAATGCGGCATCAAATTGACCTTGCTGGAATTGCACGGCAGACAAACGAAGTGCTGCAAGAGACGTTAAGATATCATCTTGTGATTGAGCAATCGCTTGTTTCAAGCTGTTTTCAGCAGAGGCGTAATCTTGTTTTGCAACAAAACCTTTTGCTTCATCTAATAAACTAAATACCGCATAGCTGGTTTTATCATGTGCTTTCACAAATTCAGCCACTTTAGCTTGCTGTGCTGCCGCATCTTTGTTTGTGGTATAAACTAACGCATCATATTCAGCAGACGCTTGCATGATTTGATTAGCCTGATAAGACTGCCAATAACGCCAGCCCAACATCCCGCCTACGCCAAGGATGAAAGCAGCAATAATGGCTTTGCCATTGTCTTTCCACCACTCTTTTAACTGATTCAGTTCTTGTTCTTCTTCAATGGTATATGCCATTTTCCTATCCTTCTAAAATTAAAATTGGGCTTTCACGTGTTCAATTAAATTGGCCATATCAATGGTTTGTTGCTCAGCTGCGCCAAGTAAGTGTTTTACCACCACTTGATTATTTTGCACTTCGCTTTCACCGAGCACAAGGGCAAGGGTTGCACCTGATTTATCAGCGCGTTTAAATTGTTTTTTGAAATTACCGCCGCTGCAATGCAACATGGTGCTTAAGTGCGGTAATTCTGAGCGAAGTTTTTCAGCGAGTTGGAATGCAGCTAATGTTGTGCCTTCACCTTGATAAACAATGTAAATATCTACCGCACTTTTTACCGGAATCGATTTATTCACTTCTTGAACGAGTAGCACTAAACGCTCTAAGCCCATTGCAAAACCGACGCCACTTGTTGCGTGGCCACCAAGTTGTTCCACTAAGCCGTCATAACGTCCACCACCACATACGGTGCCTTGTGCACCTAATGCTGATGTCACCCATTCAAATACGGTTTTATTATAATAGTCTAAGCCACGAACCAATTTTGGATTAATTTCATATTGAATGCCAACCGCATCTAATAAACCACATAACTGTGCAAAATGCTCGCGACTTTCATCATCTAAATAATCCAATAATTTTGGTGCGCCGTCCAATACATCTTGTAATGCTTGATTTTTAGTATCCAAAATACGTAATGGATTTTTTACAAGACGTTCTTTCTCTTCTTCGCTCATTAAATCTTGGTGATTTTCTAAGAAAGCCACTAATGCAGAACGATAGTTTGCACGTGCTTCTAATGAACCAATCGAATTTAATTGAAGAGAAACATGTTGATCAATACCTAAGGCTTTCCACAAACGTGCCGTTAAAATAATTAACTCAGCATCAATTTCAGGGGTTGAAATACCAAATACTTCCACACCTGCTTGATGGAATTGACGGTAACGACCTTTTTGTGGACGCTCATGACGGAACATCGGTCCCATATACCATAAACGTTGTTCATTGTTATAAATCCAACCGTGCTCAATCGCAGCACGCACACATCCAGCTGTACCTTCAGGACGAAGTGTTAATTGCTCATCATTATCCCAGAATGTGTACATTTCTTTTGAGACAACATCGGTTACTTCACCGATTGCACGAGCAAATAATGGTGTGCTTTCCACGATTGGCATACGTACTTCTGAATAGCCGTAGCTGCTTAAAATTTGGCGAACCTGCCCTTCAATCCATTGCCAAAGTGGAGATTCAGTTGGGGAACAGTCATTCATCCCACGAATTGCTTGAATATTTTTTGCCACGAGTTTTCCTTAAATAATTCGATTTTTTGGATCTTGTTGTGCAACTTTGGCACGAATTTTTGCTTCTAATTGGTCAATAATCGCGTCGTTATCAAAACGTTCTTTTTGACGCTCGCCATCTAAATAATAGCCACTTTTCTTATTACCGCCGGTCACGCCAAGGTCAGACACTAATGCTTCACCTGGGCCATTTACCACACAACCAATAATAGACACATCCATTGGGGTGATAATATCTTCTAAACGTTGTTCCAGTGCATTCACCGTGCCAATTACATCAAACTCTTGACGAGAGCAAGTTGGACAAGCAATAAAGTTAATCCCACGAGAACGAATACGTAACGATTTCAAAATATCAAAACCAACTTTGATTTCTTCTACAGGATCGGCGGCTAAAGAGACACGTAAGGTATCACCAATACCTTCTGCCAACAGCATACCTAAACCAATCGCAGATTTTACCGCACCTGCACGTGCGCCACCTGCTTCCGTAATGCCTAAATGCAACGGCTGTTTAATGGCTTTTGCCAGTAAACGGTAAGCTTCTACCGCAAGGAAGACATCAGATGCTTTTACGCTCACTTTAAATTGATCGAAGTTTAAACGATCTAAAATCTCAACATGGCGTAAGGCTGACTCTAATAAGGCTTCAGGTGTTGGCTCACCAAATTTCTCTTGGATATCTTTTTCTAATGAGCCAGCATTGACACCAATACGGATAGGGATATTTTTATCGCGAGCGCAATCCACCACTGCACGAATACGATCTTCTCGACCAATATTGCCTGGATTAATACGTAAGCAATCTACCCCATATTCAGCCACTTTTAACGCAATACGATAGTCAAAATGAATATCCGCCACTAATGGCACATTCACTTGCTGTTTAATGATTCTAAACGCTTCGGCGGCATCCATGGTAGGTACAGAAACACGCACGATATCTGCGCCGACGCGTTCCAACGATTTAATCTGTGCAACGGTCGCCTCAACATCCGTTGTGCGAGTATTTGTCATGGATTGTACGGCAATCGGTGCATCACCACCGATTGGTACATTGCCCACATAAATTTTTGTCGATTCACGACGTTTGATAGTAGGTTTTACTGCTGACATTCTTTCGTAAATTATTCGTTAAGGTTTTGGTAATTTAAATTTAGCCACACGGCCATCAACGGTAAGCGGATACGCTTCGCCTTTATAAGTAATACGAACGTTACCCGGCGCACCAATAATCAATGCATAGTCATTACCATTAAAGGTTAAAACTTCGCCTTGTTTATATTCTTTTTGCGCTAATACTTTACGGTTTTGGTCTTTCACACTAATCCAGCTTGAATTTTTGGTAATCTCAATAACGAGATCGCCTTTCGCTGTTGTTGGTGCTTCAGAAATAGCCGGATTTTCAACCGCACTTTGTGCATCTGGCACGGTCGGCTCTGTTGTGGGTTCTGTGTTAGGTAAGGTTTGTTCCACAACAGGGGCTTGAACTTGTTCAACGGTAGGGGCTGAAGTTGCGCCAGTTGAAACTTCTGCGTTTACTGGTTGAGATTGATTTTCTTGAGTATTTGAAACAACAGGTTCAGCAGCATTATTTTTTGCTTCCGTTACAGGTACTGTTTCATTATTTGACGTTGAAGGCTGGTTATTCACCGCGACTGGGATGTCATTCGAATGAGTAACCGGTACCTCTGCTGTTTTTTCTTTTTCAACGTAGGTTTGCACTAAATTATCACGTTCTTCGTTTGATTTTTGATAATTCTGCCACCACCATAAGCCTGTCATTCCAACAGCCGCGAGTAAAATAATGGTTGTAAGTGTGCCGACCCAGCGACTATGAGAAGAGTATTGGTTTACTGAACGCGTCGCGCGTGCATTTTTACCTAAATCGTTTTTGTATGCTTCACCAAAGGTTAAATGCGCCCATTCGCTTTCAGGAATACGTAAAAATTTTGTATAACTACGCACATATCCTTTCATAAAAGTTGATGGCACATTTTTTTGGACAAATTCATTATTTTCTAATTTTTCCAAAATACTTGGGCGCAAAGAAATTGCCTTTGCCACATCTTCCAGAGAAAGATTTAACTCTTCGCGAGCTTGACGAAGTCTATCCCCAAAAGAGAGGTCTGTTTTTTCGGTTTGTTCAAGGATTGTATTCATAGGTATAAAATAAAGAAATAGCAATAAAAAACTAAATGCTAAATTCTAAAGTCGAAAGGGGCTTTTGGCAATGATTATTTGAGTGAACTGAGCTTTTCCGCTCTAGAAGGATCAACTTGACGCAATTTATCCAGTGCCTGTTGATAAACATCGGTTTGTTTTCCGGCGAAAGCACAAAGCGCCATGTTTTCGTAAGTATCGGCTTGATGGTAATAATTCGGTGCAGCGAGTGCCGCATTAAATTGTGAATAAGCTTGTTCAAACTCACCTTGTCCACATAAAAATGCACCGAAGTTGTTATACACATCGCCTTGCTTATCATCTAACTTAATCGCCTGTAAATAAGCTTGCTTCGCTTTTTCCGTATCGCCTTGTAATTGATAAAAATGTGCAAGTGCTGAGTGCACAAGATAATATCGTTCATCATGCTCAAGAGCTTTATCTAAATTGAGTTTTGCTTGAACAAAATCATTTTGTTGAAGATAGCCTAATGCCAGTTCAACTCTGGCTTTTGCTGCTTGTTGTTTATTAAAGTCAACGGAAGATTGAGAGACACAAGCCGAAAAAACAAAAGGAAAAATGACCGCACTTAGAATGTTAATTGGGATTAATTTCATCTTATCACTCCTCTCTCTTATCACTCTTATCCAGGCTATTTTTCCTTTACAAGTATTGCTATATTTAGCTTAGTTAACAGCTTTTACGTCAATGCCTTCACCAAACTTACGCTTCATTGCTGTACGTTTGGTTCGGTCGATCACATCCCCCGCCAACTGGCCACAAGCGGCATCAATATCATCACCACGAGTTTTGCGTACAATCACCGTAAAGCCATATTCCATTAAGGTTTTTTGGAAGCGATCGACACGGCTATTTGAGCTTTTACCATAAGGCGCTTCTGGGAACGGGTTCCATGGGATCAAGTTAATTTTACACGGGGTATTTTTTAACACTTGGGCTAATTGATGCGCATGCTCTGTACCATCATTCACGTGATCTAATAACACATATTCAATTGTCACTTTACCATGATTCGCATTCGATACTTCTAAGTATCTATGTACCGAATCCATCAACATTTTGATGTTATATTTTTTATTGATCGGCATAATTTCATCACGCAACTCATCGTTCGGTGCGTGAAGTGAAATTGCTAATGCCACATCAATCTTATCGCGCAACATATCGAGTGCAGGCACGACCCCTGAAGTGGATAGAGTCACGCGTCGTTTAGATAATCCATACGCGAAATCATCCAGCATAATTTCCATCGCAGGTACAACATTAGCCACATTTAGTAATGGCTCGCCCATCCCCATCATCACCACATTAGTAATCGGACGAACACCTGTCACACCAAAATTACCGATAATTTTTGAGGCACGCCAAACCTGCCCTATAATTTCTGACACCGTTAAATTACGGTTAAAGCCTTGCTGTGCTGTCGAACAGAAGGTACAAGCTAAGGCACAACCTACTTGCGAAGAAACACAAAGCGTTGCACGATCCGCCTCTGGAATATAGACCGTTTCAACTTGTTGTTCGCCTACTTGCATCGCCCATTTAATGGTGCCATCTGCAGAGCGTTGTTCAACCGCGACTTCTGGCGCTTTAATTTCCGCGACCGCTTTTAATTTTTCTCGTAATTTTTTATTAATATTGGTCATATTGTCGAAGTTATCTTCGCCAAAATGATAAATCCATTTCACTAATTGATCCGCACGAAATGGTTTCTCGCCTAACTCAGCAAAAAACTCACGCATCTGCTGACGCGTTAAATCCATTAAGTTAATCTTTTTTGTATTCGTTTCGGATGAAAGGGGTTGTTCTAACATAAAGCCTCGTTATTACACATTACGGCGATGATGTTACTCAGAATTGAGCAACAAAAAGTTCGCATATTAAAAATGAGCCGAGATTTTACAGATTTACCGACGGATAAGCTAGCAGATTTGAAAAACAACGAAAATTTTGACCGCACTTCTTTGCGATCGACATCGCAAAAATCAAAAAAATGAAAGGAAAAACTGCGGTTAAAAAAACTTCAAATTTTTTCTCTTTCACACATCCCAAAGCCCTATAAAAACTGATAGAATACGCACTTCGTTTTATTCTCTGAGTTAGCTATATTGAAGATATGTTAAAAAAAGTTATTTCTGTATTGTGTTTAGTGCCAGCAATGGCAACGGCACAATCTTATATCGTATATGATTTCACCCATGATCGCGTGCTCGAAAGTAGCTCACCTAATCATGTGCAACCTATCGCATCTGTCACCAAGTTAATGACGGCGAATGTGTTTCTTGAAAATAATCGAAATACAAACTGTACAGCCTCAATTACAGACGATGATTTCGATTACATCAAAGGCACTCATACAAAATTACCTAAATATACGCCAATTTCTTGTAATGAATTGTTAAAAGCAATGCTCGTTCATTCTGATAACTATGCTGCCCATGCACTTTCTCGCTCTGCGGGCATGAGTCGTTTGCAATTTATCCAAAAAATGAATGAGAAAGCACGAGAATTAGGCATGCGCTCTACTCGCTTTTCAGACAGTTCAGGTTTATCTGATAGCAACATTTCAAGTGCAATGGATTTAGTTAAGCTAGCCAAATACTCGCTCAATAAAGCACAAATCAAAAATCTTTCTAATATGCCAAGTGCCTTCATTCAAGCTGGCGGACGCAGTGTTTTCGTCAAAAACACCAATAAATTAGTGCGTGAAGAAGTGTTTGATGCAGCAATTAATAAAACAGGTTACATTCGCGAATCTGGCTATAATTTAGTCTTTGTGAATAAAAATCCATGTAATCGCGCGACCATTGGGGTGATCAGTTTAAATAACCATTCATCTGCGTTTCGTACTAACTTTACCAAAGGAAAATTAGAACAATACGGTTGTATCGCAGGGCGTAGCATGCACAACTTTACCGTTGATGAAGCCCAATATGAAGAAGGCTATGATGAAGCAGGTATGGATCGTCTAATCCAACAAGTTGGTGGTTAATCATTTCAAAAAGAGCGGTCAATTTTTCATAAAATTTTCCGCTTTTTAATTTTAATCACCTATCGATTTGATAATTATTTTCATTTAAAAAGCTTGTAAAAAATGATATTATTATGCAGAATGCTAATTAATCATTATTTTTAAGGAGATCTCATGAAGCATTTATTTAAAAGCCTATCTGTTATCGCTCTAGGTTTAGCAGCTTTACAAGCCGAAGCGAAATTTAAAGTGGTGACCACATTTACGGTTATTCAGGATATCGCACAAAATGTTGCAGGCGATGCCGCGACGGTGGAATCTATCACCAAACCTGGTGCAGAAATTCACGACTATGAACCGACCCCTAAAGATATTGTAAAAGCTCAATCTGCTGATTTAATTTTATGGAACGGATTAAATTTAGAGCGTTGGTTTGAGCGTTTCTTCCAAAATATCAAAGATAAACCAGCCGTTGTGGTAACCGAAGGCATCACGCCACTTTCTATTTATGAAGGCCCTTATAAAGATGCACCGAACCCACATGCTTGGATGTCGCCATCTAATGCGTTGATTTATGTCGAAAATATTAAAAATGCATTAGTTAAATACGATCCGCAAAATGCTGATACTTATCAAAAAAATGCAGCGGCGTATGCAGAAAAAATTAAACAACTCGATAAACCTTTACGTGAAAAACTCTCACAAATTCCCGCTGACCAACGTTGGTTAGTGACCAGTGAAGGCGCCTTTAGTTATTTAGCGAAAGATTACGATCTCAAAGAAGGCTATTTATGGCCAATTAACGCTGAACAACAAGGTACGCCTCAACAAGTGCGTAAACTTATCGATTCAGTGAAAAAAAATCACATTCCAGTGGTATTTAGTGAAAGTACCGTGTCAGCCAAACCTGCTCAACAGGTAGCGAAAGAAAGCGGTGCTAAGTACGGCGGCGTGCTTTATGTCGATTCCCTTTCTGCCGCTGACGGTCCTGTACCAACTTATATTGACTTACTGAATGTCACTGTATCCACCATAGTCAAAGGATTTGAAAAATAATGACTGAACTGTCCGCTTCTATTTCCGTTAATGACGTAACCGTGCGTTACAACAACGGGCACACTGCAATTTATGATGTTACCTTTGCATTACAAGGGGGAACGATCTGTGCTCTTGTCGGCGTAAATGGGAGCGGAAAATCAACGCTATTCAAAAGCATCATGGGCTTAATCAAGCCACAGCAAGGCAATATTGCGCTTTGTGGTTTGCCAATTAATCGAGCATTGAAACAAAATTTGGTTGCTTATGTACCGCAAGCGGAAGAAGTCGATTGGCAATTCCCCGTCTCCGTTTATGATGTTGTCATGATGGGCCGATACGGCTACATGAATTTCCTACGCATTCCAAAGGCTGAAGACAAACAAAAAGTGCTTGAAGCGATGCAACGGGTAAACATCGAGCATTTAGCTGAACGACAAATCGGTGAGCTTTCTGGTGGACAGAAAAAACGCGTATTTTTAGCTCGAGCATTAGCACAACAAAGTAAAATTATCTTGCTCGATGAACCTTTTACAGGTGTGGATGTTAAAACTGAAAATGCCATTGTGGAACTCCTTCGCCAATTACGTGCTGAAGGCCATTTAATTTTAGTTTCTACCCACAACTTGGGTTCTGTACCCGATTTCTGTGATCAAGTGGTGATGATTAACCGTACTGTGATTGCTGCCGGTAAAACGGAAGATACATTCAATCAGCATAATTTGGAAAAAGTCTTTGGTGGTGTATTACGACACATCAAATTATTAGGTGAAGATCTGCATAATGATGAAGATAAACGTGCTGTCACCGTGCTTACGGATGATGAACGCCCAGTTGTCTTCTATGGTGAAACCAAAAATGATCCGCCTGCAACGGCTGTAAAATCCTGTCGTCTGCCGCCGTCTGACAAGGAATAAGTCATGCTTGAATATTTGCTGGAACCTTTCTCCTATGAATATATGCAAAAAGCCATGTGGATAAGTACTGCAGTCGGCGGCATTTGTGCCTTTCTTTCTGCCTATTTAATGCTGAAAGGCTGGTCATTAATTGGCGATGCGCTCTCCCACTCTGTGGTACCTGGTGTGGCAATTGCTTATGCCTTTTCACTCCCCTATGCTTTAGGTGCTTTTTTTGCCGGAATTTTGGCCGCGCTTTCTATTTTATGGATCAAATCTATCTCAAAACTCAAAGAAGATGCCGTTATTGGCTTTATTTTCAGTACCTTTTTTGCCCTGGGATTGCTGATTATTTCTCTAAATCCAACCTCAATAAACGTGCAAAATATCATTCTCGGTAATATCCTCGGGATTGCCGATGAAGATATTTATCAAGTAGCCATTATTATGTTGATTTGCTTGGTCTTATTGCTTATTTTTTGGAAGGATCTGTTACTGATTTTCTTTGATGAAACGCAAGCAATTACAGTTGGACTTTCACCACTGTTTTACAAAGTTCTCTTTTTTACACTCTTGAGTGCTTGTGTTGTTGCCGCATTACAAACTGTCGGGGCAATTTTGGTTATTGCTATGGTAATTACACCAGGCGCAACCGCCTATTTACTCACAGATAAATTCAAAACTCTTATCAAAATTGCGGTAGCATTAGGCGCAATCACTGGTTTCGTCGGTGTTTATTTAAGCTATTACTTAGACGGTGCAACAGGTGGTGTCATCGTGACATTGCAAACCGTGTTATTTTTATTAGCTTTTCTATTCTCGCCAAAATACGGATTAATGAGTCAAAAACGACGTAAGGCGGTGGCCCATGAGTGAAATATTCGCTATTTTCGTTGAGCCATTTCAATTTGCCTTTATGCAAAATGCGTTACTCACGGCATTAGTGGTTGCCGTGATCTGTGCACTACTCTCTTGCTATTTGGTGTTGAAAGGATGGTCATTGATGGGGGATGCCATTTCTCATGCTGTCCTACCTGGCATTGTCTTAGCTTTTTTAGCTGGTATTCCATTAGTCATTGGTGCATTTGTCTCAGGTATTGCCTGCGCCTTAGGGGTAGGTTATTTAAAAGAAAACAGCCGTATCAAAGAAGATACCGCAATGGGGATTGTATTTTCTGGCATGTTTGCCATTGGTTTGGTGTTGTTCACTAAAATCCAAACCTCACAACATCTCACACACATCTTATTCGGAAACGTACTGGGTGTAAGCCGACAAGAGCTGATACAAACGGCTATCATCGCCTTGATCATTTTTATTTTGCTTGGCTTAAAACGTCGTGATTTTCTGCTTTATTGCTTTGATCCGAGCCATGCCCGTGTTGCAGGGCTCTCACCTAAATTATTGCACTATGGCTTGCTCACATTACTCGCCCTTACTATTGTGAGTACAATGCAAGTCGTTGGGGTTATTTTGGTTGTAGCGATGCTAATTGCGCCTGGCATCACCGCGCTAACACTGACCAATCGCTTCGATAAAATGCTCGTTATCGCAATCATCAGCGCTGTAACTGCAAGTCTATTAGGCGTGCTACTTAGCTATCATTTTGATGCATCCACTGGTGCATGCATTATTTTGTTACAGGCAGCATTCTTCTTAATAGCATTAATTTATAGCAAAATAAAAGTGCGGTTAAATTTCTAAATAAAAAAGCTAACATTTCTGTTAGCTTTTTTTGTTAACCATTGCGTTTTAATAATATCAGTGCTTCATAATGTACTGTATGCGGGAACATATCAAATAATTGAATTTGAGTAAGTTTATAATTGGTTAGATGCTGTAAATCTTTTCCCATGGAAATCGCATTGCAACTGGAATAAAGAATAAAGTGCGGTTGCATTTCATTGAGAAACTCAGCGAGTTCTTTGCCTATGCCTCGACGAGGTGGATTGACGATCACCAAATCGGGTTTGTTTTTATCTTGTGTTAAAGCAAAATTAGCCGCATCCAAAGATTGAAATTTAACGTTGTTTAGCCCTAACACCTGAGCGGATTGAGTCGCCGCTTGAATAGCAGATGAGGAAATTTCAATCCCAGTCAATTCCACTTCTTGTTGATGTTTATCTTGTAAAGCTTTGGCACAATGCAGTCCAAAGCCTCCAACGCCACAAAAGAGATCCCAGAGTTTAGTAATTGGTAAATTTTGTACCCAATCTTGAGCTGTTGAATATAACCCTTGCGCTACAAGTGGATTCGTTTGGAAGAAACCTTGAGGACGAATAAACAGCGGAATACCATTAAAGTTTTCTGGTAAGGTGTGCTGGTCCGTTAAAAAGATTTCTTTCTCACCTTCTAAGATCGCCGCATGTTGAGGTTGGATATTCACACTCACCACTTCAAGTTGTGGTAATTTTTCCAATAACCCTGCAAATTCACGTTGAATTAACGGCAATTTAGTTTCTGAACGCAATACAAAACGCAACATCAATTTTTTTGTATGTTGGCTTTCTGTGAGCAGAATATATTTGAGCTCACCTTTTGTTTAGCCACGTTATAAGGGACTAAGCCTGCACGTCCAATAAAATCTTTTAGAATCGGAAAGAGTTCAGCAAAGCGTTGTGGATAAAGTGGGCAATCACATAAATCCACCGCACTTTGTGGATCATTCGGGTCTTGTAAAATACCTAGAATGGGACGTTCCACCGCGCCACTTACTACCATTTTCGCTTTATTACGAAAGGCAGACTCGGAGGAATAAAAAGGCGGATGCCAAATTAAATTATCACAATCTAATTTGGCAAGTTGTTGTTTTAGATGCTCTTCTTTCTTGGCGAGTTGCTGTTCATAAGGCATTTCAAGCCATTGACAAGAACGGCAATCGCCTTTTTGATAATGATGGCAATCAATCATTTAGAAGCAAGCCACTCTTGTTGAAGTGCGGTCAGTTTTTGATGATTTTCAATCCAACGCGAAGTTTTTGTGAGTTCTGACCAATCAAAGGATTTTTGTTTAAAGAGAGATTTCAAGCGAGCTTGGCGTGCTGCGAAATGCTCTGTTGTTTCCTCTAACTTCAGATTATCAAGCACTTGAATAACACCTTCACGTTCATTACAAAGCAATAATAAGTCACAACCAGCCTTCAAGGCTTTTTCACTGCGAGCCACAAAATCGCCCATAAAGCCTGCACCTTTCATGCCTAAATCATCAGAGAAAATCGCTCCTTGGAAGCCCAACTGTTTACGCAAAATCTCTTTTAACCAATAACTCGAACCGCTTGCTGGCTGGCTATCACATTGTGTATAAATCACGTGAGCCGGCATAATCGCATCAAGCTTACTCTGTTGAATTAATTGCTGGAATGGCAAAATATCATGATTAAAAATCACTTCTTTTGCGCGCTCATCATAAGGGGTTTCAAGATGAGAATCAGCTAAAACATGGCCGTGTCCCGGGAAGTGTTTTCCTGTTGTTGCCATGCCCGCCTGGTGCATACCATCAATAAAAGCTGCTGCTAAATTGACCGCACTTTTTACATCACAGCCAAAACTACGATCACCAATCGCACGACATTCGTGACCTAAATCCAACACCGGAGCAAAACTCAAATCAATATCTAGCGCCACCATTTCAGCAGCCATTTGCCAACCCGCTTCTTTTGCTATTTGCTGTTGCTGAGTTGAATCCTTAACTAATGCCGCAAAAGCTTGCATTGCGGGTAACTGAGTGAAACCTTCACGGAAACGTTGCACGCGACCACCTTCCTGATCGACCGTGATCAATAAAGGCTTTTTCACTCGTTGACGAATGGATTTAATTAGTGCTTGAACTTGCTGACGATCATAAAAATTGCGGGTAAATAAAATCAAACCTGCAACTAAAGGATGTTCCAGTAATTCAACTTCTTCTTGTTTGAGCTCATGACCTTCAAGGTCAATTAATAATGTGGACATAACCTATTGTAAGTAAAGACGATAATTGCTACTTTCTGTGCTTGGTTTTGGTAGTTCAAACACTTTATTTTCTTGTGGTTGCAATAAAATATTGCCTGATTGGCTTTCTTGCTGATTCGGCCAAACTTGTGTCACGCCTTGAGTGTTATACCAATAAAGATGGTAAAGCACATTGAGCTGTTGCGTGGTTTTATTTTTTAAAGCCGCGGTATTATCCGACAAATCGACGTCTAAAGCCGGTGCTAAATTTGCCGCCATATTTAAAATTGGCTTATTGGTTCCCACAATATTTGGTGCAGATGAACAAGCCGTTAAAAATAATACCGTTGCTGTAATTAGGATCTTTTTCATTATTTCGCCAACATTCTACCTAAAGGTTCACCACCAACAAGATGCATATGAATATGGAATACTTCTTGTCCACCATGTTTATTACAATTCACAATTAAACGGTAACCGTCTTCGGCAATGCCTTCTTCTTTAGCAATTTTAGCCGCGACAGTAAATAAACGACCCAAGGTAACTTCATCTTGTTCTGTCACATCATTCACCGTTGGAATCACTTTATTGGGGATAATCAAAATATGGGTTTTCGCTTGCGGTGAAATATCGCGGAATGCGGTTACTAACTCATCTTGATAAACAATATTGGCAGGAATTTCTTTGCGAATAATTTTACTGAAAATGGTTTCTTGAGCCATAGCCTTCTCCTTATTTTATATAAAAAAGTGCGGTCAAAATTTACCGCACTTTGCTTTTATTTTCCATCAGAAATTGATGATGAATGACATTTCAATAGGCTTAGTGAGCCGCACCTTCTTCTGAATCATCTTGATTAATAAAGGTATTATTAATCTCAATTTGTGCTTTTTCACGTAATGCTTGCATTAACTGCCCTTGCAATTCGCCTTGACGAGCGCGAACAAGTTGAGTACTAAATTTCGCTAATTCTTGCTCACTTAAAGTAGGTTCTTCTACACGTTCTAGAGCAACCACCACTACATCACCTTTGCTGTTGCGAGCAACTTGATAAGCTACTTTACCATCTTGTGGTTTAGCAATAGCAAATACACCCTCATAAAGCAATGGATCTTTATTATCCATCAACGTAAAGGTTTGTGGTTCACTAAAACTAATACCTGCTGGTAATTTTGTAGGATCAGCAGATAGTGCTTTAACCGCTTGCTCTGCTTTTTCAGCTAATACTTTATCAGCTTTTTCACGTTTTAAGAATTGCTCAATCGTTGATTTTGCTTCATCAAGGCTTTGTAAACCTTCATCTTTGTGATCCACAACACGTACCACTACAAATTCATTTTCACCTACAGTTAATGGCTCAGAATTTGCACCGCCGTTTGCAATATCAGATTCAAAAATAGCAGAAGTCACATTTGGGAAATTTAATGCTGCAGGGACATTATTTTTACCAAAGTAATCTGTTTCTTCCATTTTCACGCCTGCCGCTTCCGCTACCGCAGCTAAAGAATCACTGCTTTCTGCTGCTTTTGCACGAACTATTTTTTCTACCGCTTGGAAACGGCTTTCTGCTAAGTTTTTACGTACGGTATCCGCGATTTGCTCTTTCACTTCGTCTAACGTACGTTCTTTACGATCTTGCACTAAAATAATATGGTAAGCCCCATCCACATTAACCGGTGTACTGTATTGACCAACATTTAACAATAATGCTGCATCTTCAAAGTTTTTCGGTAATTCGTTGTCTTTTACCCAACCTAATTCACCGCCTTGAGCACCAGAAAGTTTATCTAGGGATTTTGTTTTTGCTAACTCAGCAAAATCAGCACCTTTTTGCAGTTCTTGATAAACCGCATCTGCTTCTTTCTCAGTCGCTAATTGGATGTGTGCTAATTTTTGGCTAATGAATTGCGCTTTATTTTCTTGATAATATTGTGCAATTTGTGTTTCAGTTACAGGTTGTAATTTACCTAATGCATTTGCTGAAACGCGAATATATTGCACTTTCGCCTGTTCAGGTTGAACAAGTGATTTCGCATTCGCATCGTAATACGCTTTAATCTCTTCTTCTGTAACCTTT
>NZ_KV801805.1:48332-213920 GCF_001810545.1 Haemophilus sp. HMSC066D02
TTTGTTTTGCCACTTCATCCGCTAATGGAAGTGTTGCAAGACGAGCGATACGTTTTTGGAAAAAGACTTGTGCGTTATCTTTTACTTGAGCCGGCACAACAAATTCACTATCTGCCAAACCGTTTTGCATTTGTTCAAGTGTTAATGCATTACGTAAAATAGCCGCATAAGTATCAGATGTTAAACCATTTTGAGTCAATAATTGTTGATAGCGCGCGTTATCAAATTTACCGTTAGATTGTAAGTTAGGATCGCTTACAATCGCACGTTTGATCATCTCATCACTTACACCTAATTTTAATTCTTTCGCATATTGACGGATTAATTCTTGATCCACCAAACGTTGAATTAAATTTTGACGAAGTACAGTCACAAATTCCACAGAGTCAGTTTTCGCTAGGAAGCTCTCGCCTTCTTGTTGAGCTCGCGCTTCAAACTCTTGGTTATAACGATTTAAGAAATCTTGTTGAGAGATAGTCTCGCCATTTACTTTTGCCGCAAAACTATCGTTGCTGCTATACAGATAACCTGACATCCCACCAATCAAAAATGAAACTGGAATTAAAGCAAAGATCGCTTTTCCGATAAAGCTATGGGCGATGCCATGCATTTTTTCAATTAACATTCAATTATTACCCTTTTAAAAAAGACAAAGTTCGTAAGATTATAATCTAAAAGGCGAAAATTCGCACTTAAAAAACACCATGTTCGTGTAGGATTTTCACAGCCATGACTAATAACACTAACCCGCCAAAAATCTCTGCTTTGCTTTTGAATTTTTTCCCTAAAAAATGACCGCTCTTTACTCCAATAAAAGAGATGACAAAGGTTGTTAAACCTATGATGAAGACAGCCAATAAAATGTCCACAGAAAGAAAAGCAAAAGAGACACCAATGGCTAACGCATCAATACTCGTTGCCACACCAAGTGTTAGCAAGTGTTTTAAACTAATCAATGAGGGAGCGGGTTCATCATTCGAGCTAAGTCCTTCTCGAATCATATTCACACCGATGAGCGCAAGCAAAACAAAGGCAATCCAATGATCCCAATTTTGAATCATCTGACTAAATTGCAGTCCGACAACATAGCCTATCGCAGGCATGATGCCTTGGAATAGCCCAAAACAGCATACGATAGCTAATGCTTGTTTCCATCGAAAAGAGCGCATTGCTAAGCCTCTAGAGATGGAAACTGCAAAGGCATCCATCGAGAGACCAAGCGCAATGACCCACAACATATGAAAAGCCATAAACTAACGTTTATTTTCCAATACAGAAAGAACTGAAAATATTGCCGAGTAAATCATCTGAGGTAAATTGCCCCGTAATTTCACTCAGGTTATCTTGCACTAAACGAAGTTCTTCTGCCAGTAATTCACCCGCATGAAACTCGGTTAATTGGACTAATCCAATTTGTAAATGTTCGGCCGCTTTTTCTAAGGCATCAAGATGACGACGACGAGCCAAGAAACCACCTTCCATCCCTGCTTGGAAACCCATCGCCTGTTTTAAATGCTCACGCAACAAATCTACACCCTGATGTGTTTGGGCGGATAAACAAACGGTTGTTGTTCCATTTTCTTCTTTTAGCCCAACTGCCTCGCCGCTTAAATCTACTTTATTACGAACGATAGTCACCGGCATATTATTTGGCAATTTTGATAAAAATTCTGACCGCACCTTTTCAATATTTTGGCTATCAGGATCGCTACTGTCTAACATTAAGATAATACGATCGGCTTGCTCAATCTCCGTCCAGGCACGCGAGATCCCGATACGTTCAACTTCATCTGTCGCTTCACGAAGCCCTGCGGTATCAATAATATGTAAAGGCATGCCATCAATATGAATATGCTCACGCAACACATCGCGCGTTGTACCTGCAATATCTGTCACAATGGCTGCTTCTCTGCCCGCTAAAGCATTCAGTAAACTTGATTTACCTGCATTTGGACGACCGGCAATCACCACTTTCATCCCTTCACGCAAAATCGAGCCTTGTTTCGCTTCGCTACGAACTAAATCAAGTTGATCAATAATTTCTCGTAATTTTGCTTCGATTTTACCGTCTGCCAAAAAGTCAATTTCTTCATCGGGGAAATCAATCGACGCTTCCACATAAGTACGCAGATAAATCACGGAATCCACTAACTGATTCACTTTATTAGAAAATTCACCTTGTAATGATTTTAATGCTGAACGAGCAGCTTGCTCCGAAGTGGCATCAATTAAATCCGCGATCGCTTCTGCTTGAGCTAAATCTAACTTATCGTTTAAAAAAGCTTGTTCAGAAAATTCACCTGGACGCGCAAGACGAACACCATCAAGTTGTAAAATTCGTTTTAGCAACAAATCTAATACCACTTGTCCACCATGGCCTTGCAATTCCAATACGTCTTCACCGGTAAAGGAATTCGGTGATTTAAAATAAAGCGCGATGCCTTGATCTAATACTGTGCCATCAGCATCTTTAAAAGGTAAATAATCTGCCATTCTTGATTTAGGACATTTACCTAGCACCGCTTGTGCTACTTCAACCGCTTTTGGGCCGGATACACGCAAAATACCAATACCGCCACGTCCTGGCGCTGTCGCTTGTGCGACGATTGTTTCTTTCATAAAAACTCACTAAAAATTAACCGCTCTAATATTGCGGTTATCTTGAGGAAAAATTAATCGTAAAGAGCATTAAGTTTCATTACTTCAGATGCATCAATATAGGAGACCGAGCTCGTTCTTTTTTTATAAATTTGGAGTATTTGCCCATTCTCTACCGAATTATAAACCTTTTTAGAAGTGAATCTTTCATTTCCATATTGATTAGATGAAATATAAATACTATATACCGATTTGTTTTTACGCTTATAAGTAACCTCGGCTATATAGTTTTCTTCTTGTCCCCAAATGGAAACATAGAAAGTTAAGAAAGTGTCTGAAAGTAAGAAAAAGCAACAAAAAAAACCACTACACATAATAATATACCCCAATACTTTCATGAGTATGTGATAAAAAATATTTTCTTTGGGTTTCTTTTTATCGGAAGCTCTTTTAGGTTTTGCCTTCCTTTGTAAAAGGACATTTTCCACTTCCCAATAAATCACGACAAAAAAAGAAGAATGCTTAATACAAGGGAAACATAAACATCAAGACGTGCACCAGGAAGTAGGGTCTTATCCGAAAACGTAGGATATATAATTAACCCAATTAAAATAAATAACGAAATGACTTTTAGTCTTGTATTGAACATCATAAATATATGTAAAAACCGCACCCAAAGGTGCGGTTAGTGATTATTTTTTACGGGTGTGTAACCCTTTTTTCTCTAAACCACGGTAGATCATTTGTTGTTGTACGATAGTGATTAAGTTAGACACTAACCAGTAAAGTACTAGACCTGCCGGGAACCAGAGGAAGAAGAACATGAAGATCAACGGCATAAAGTTCATCACCTTTTGTTGCATTGGATCTGCAACTGGTGTCGGTGACATTTTTTGTAACAAGAACATTGATCCGCCCATTAAGATTGGGAGAATATAGTAAGGGTCTTGTGCCGATAAATCTTGAATCCAACCAAAGAATGGCGCATGACGAAGTTCAACCGCTTCCATAAACGTCCAGTATAATGCGATAAAAATTGGCATTTGAAGGATTAATGGTAAGCAACCGCCAAGTGGATTTACTTTTTCTTCTTTGTAAAGTTTCATCATTTCTTGGCTCATACGTTGGCGATCATCACCAAAACGTTCGCGCATTTCTTGCATTTTCGGTTGCAACATACGCATTTTCGCCATAGAAGTGTATTGTGCTTTTGTGAGCGGATATAAAATCGCTTTAACCACTAAGGTAACACAAATAATTGCTACACCCCAGTTAGATACAATACTTTGAATGAACGTTAATAACCAGAATAATGGTTTCGCAATGAACCATGCCCAACCATAATCGACAGTTAAGTCTAAGTGGTTAGCCACTTCAGCCATTTTGTTTTGTAATTTCGGACCTGTCCATAATGAGCTGGTAATAGTCTCTGTTGCACCAGCTGGAATAGAAACGACTGGACCACGATAACCAATAGACGCAACGTTATTTTTACTGTCTGTAATACTATAAAGTTGGTTATTTACATCTTGATTTGGGATCCAAGCTGATACGAAATAGTGTTGTAAAACAGCAACCCAACCTGCTTTGGTATCGATAGAAAGATTTTTATCTTTCATATCGCTGAAGCTGTATTTTTTGTAATTGGTTTCTGAAGAAGAATACGCACCACCGGTATAAGTAGGCATTGCCACGTTACCGCTGCTTTCAACTAATGTGTGTTTTAATTGGCCGTAAGGTTCAACTTCAATTGCGCTACCACTTTGGTTCACAATTTCAAAGTTAACACCTACATCGTAACTATCACGTTTTAACACAAAGATTTTACGATAAGTCACACCATCTTTTTCAAATGTTAATGGCACAGAAAGTTCATTTTGACCTTCTGCTAATTTGAAATTGTCGCCAGTAACTTGATATTGCGCGCGACCTGCTTTTGTATCGATCCCGTTTTTACCAATTAAACCGCTTTGTGCAATGTAAACATGCTCGTTTGTATCTTTTAACAAGACGAAAGGTTCTTTTGAACCTAATTCTGCATCATATTTTAATAGTTCAGAACTGATTACATCACCACCTAATGTATCCACTTTCAAACGGAGTACATCATTTTCTAATGTGATAATTTGACCTTTTGTTTGTGAATCTGCCACTACTTCAGCAGATGAAGAAGAACTTGCCGGGACATCAGAAGAGGCGGCTGTTGTTTGTTCCGTGGTCTGTTGTTGAACAGGTGGATTTTTATCAAGTTGCCATTGCTGATAAACAAGGAAAGAAATAAAGAGTAGTGCAAGCACTAATAGGCTACGTCTTGAGTCCATTATTTTTTCTCATCGTTATTATTAATCTTTTTCGGCGGAACAGGATCGAATCCACCGGCGCTTAAGGGGTGACATTTTAATACACGTTTTAGCGTAAGCCAACTACCTTTTAACAATCCATGTGTTTTTAACGCCTCAATACCATAACAAGAACAGGTTGGCACAAAACGACAACGTGGCCCGATTAAAGGGCTAATCGCTACTTGATAAAACTTAATTAAAGCGATGAGGATTTTTGTGCCAAACGAATGTGACGTGCCCATAATTTATCCAAAGTTTGTAAAAACGTTTGATTATCAAGCTGACCAATGCCACGTTTCGCCACAAAGACAAAGTCACAAGAAGGCAAATTATGTTGAGATAAACGAAAACTTTCACGAACTAAACGTTTAATACGATTACGATCATGTGCTCGTTTAAGATGTTTTTTAGCCACAGTTAAACCTAAGCGTGGATGCTCAAGATTATTTTTGCGTGCGAGAATGGTAATTTCAGGGGTGCTTGCTCGAAACGGTTGTTCGAAGACATTTTTGAATTGAGTGGGAGTTAGCAATCGTAACTCCCGAGAGAAGTTTAGCTTAATCACTAAAAGAGGTGATTATGCAGATAAACTCTTACGACCTTTAGCACGACGACGAGCTAAAACTTGACGGCCGTTTTTAGTTGCCATACGAGCACGGAAACCGTGAGTACGGCTACGTTTTAATACAGAAGGTTGAAATGTACGTTTCATTGTAATCTACCTAAATCAAAATGGTTTACTGTTTTGATATTCAAAACACAACAAGGGTTATAAAAAATAGACCGCAATTTTAATCATAAATTGGGCTTTCGTCAAATAAGAAAAGAGAAAATTCCGAAATAATCTTCCGTTTCTTCTAAAATCGTGGGGATTATACGGATTTTAGACAAAATCTCAAGCAACCTTTTTGTCTTTTTTTGACGACCAACAGAAGATCTTTTGCCTAAATTATTGTAAAATTCTCTTCGATTTTTAACCGCACTTTTGCGGCTTTTATTTTATACGCATATAACATAAGGATAATTTATCGTGAGCCTTTCTACCCTATGGCAAGATTGCTTATCACAACTACAAGATCAGGTTTCCCCGATGGATCTCAGCACATGGTTACGCCCATTACAAGCGGATATCATCTCGCAAGATCAAGTGGTGTTATATGCGTCAAATATGTTTGTGAAAAGCTGGGTAGAAAATCATTACTTGGCCCAAATTCATCAAATTTGCCAAGCCCTTGCTAAAAATCCAAATTTACAAATTATCGTAAAAGAAGGGGTAAAACCAGCGCCAAAAGCAGTTGAAGCCCCAATTCAAACGAATAATCATCAAGAAAGTGCGGCGAGTTTTCAGCAAGAATCTGATTCATCTACTAAATTTGAATCACATCTAAATCGTAAACATTTATTCGAAAACTTTGTTGAAGGTAAATCAAACCAACTCGCTCGTGCAGTAGGTCAAAAACTTGCTCTTGCACCAGGTGAACCAACGGCAAACCCATTCTTTTTATATGGGGGTACAGGTTTAGGTAAAACCCACTTATTACACGCAATCGGTAATGGTATTTTAGCGAATAAACCGAATGCCCGCGTGCTTTATATCCATGCTAATAATTTTATGCAGCACATGGTCAAAGCGATGCGTGATAATAAGATGGATCAATTCAAAAAATTCTATCGTTCTCTTGATGCATTATTAGTGGATGATATTCAATTCTTTGCAGAAAAAGAAAAAACACAAGAAGAATTTTTCCATATTTTCAATAGTTTATTTGAAACTGGTCGTCAAATCATTTTGACTTCTGACCGCTATCCAAAAGAAATTGAGAAAATTGAAGAACGCCTAAAATCTCGTTTCGGTTGGGGTTTAACCACTGCGATTGAACCACCAGATTTAGAAACCCGTGTTGCGATTTTGCTGAAAAAAGCAGAAGAACATAACATGGAGCTGCCAGAAGAAGTCGCATTCTTTATTGCCCAACGCTTACGTACCAATGTTCGTGAATTAGAAGGTGCATTAAACCGTGTAAAAGCGATGCAAGATTTCAAAGGTGGTCACATTGATATTGATTTTGTTCGTGATACATTAAAAGATATTCTCGCCTTACAAGAACGTTTGGTCACCATTGAAAACATTCAGAAAGTCGTGGCAGAATACTATCGAATTAAAGTGGCTGATTTAAAATCAAAAAGTAGAGCGAGATCAGTCACTCGCCCACGCCAAGTTGCGATGGCATTAGCAAAAGAATTAACCAATAAAAGTTTACCGGAAATTGGCCGTGCCTTTGAACGCGACCATACGACAGTCTTAAATGCCTGCCGTGAAGTGCCCAAATTCCGTGAAAAAGACAGCAGTATTCAAGAAGATTGGGCGAATTTAATTCGCACATTATCTGCATAAGGAGCCAATGATGCAATTTAGCATTTCAAGAGAAAATCTATTAAAACCCTTACAGCAAGTTTGTGGCGTATTGAGCAATCGTCCGAATATTCCTGTATTAAATAACGTGTTATTACAAATTGAAGATAACCGTTTAACGATTACAGGTACAGACCTTGAAGTGGAGCTTTCTAGCTATACTCAACTTTCTTCTTCAACCGCTGATGGCGCGTTCACCATTCCGGCTAAAAAATTCTTAGATATTTGCCGCACGCTATCAGATGAATTTGAAATTACAGTTACCTTTGAAGAAGATCGCGCCATTGTGGAGTCTGGTCGCAGTAAGTTTAATCTCACTACTCTGCCTGCTGAAGAATATCCAAATCTAACAGATTGGCAATCTGAAGTGGATTTTGCCTTACCGCAAAGCACCTTACGTCGCTTAATTGAAGCCACCCAATTTTCAATGGCAAACCAGGATGCCCGCTATTTCTTAAACGGCATGAAATTTGAAACGGAAGGTAATTTATTACGTACTGTTGCAACTGACGGTCACCGTCTTGCTGTTTGTACGATCGAATTAGATCAAGATCTGCAAACCCATTCAGTTATTCTCCCTCGCAAAGGTGTATTAGAACTGAATCGCTTATTAGAAAGCAGTGACGAACTTGCTCGTTTGCAAATCGGCACGAATAATCTTCGCATTCACTTAAACCACATTGTGTTTACCTCAAAACTCATTGATGGTCGCTTCCCGGATTACCGTCGTGTATTACCACGTAATGCAACTCGTATCGTAGAAGGTAACTGGGAAACCTTAAAACAAGCCTTTGTACGTGCTTCGATCCTTTCTAATGAGCGTGTACGTAGCGTGCGTTTAAACTTAAGTGAAAACCAACTTAAAATTACCGCATCTAACCCTGAACACGAAGTAGCAGAAGAAATCGTGGATGTGAATTATCAAGGTGAAGAAATGGAAGTGGGCTTTAATGTAACTTACATTTTAGATGTATTGAACGCCTTAAAATGCCAACAAGTACGTATCCGCCTCACTGATGCGTCATCAAGCTGCTTAATTGAAAACAGCGAAGATGCAAGTGCAGAATACGTCATTATGCCAATGCGCCTCTAGAAATAATGGCCATTTCCCGCTTAATTGTTGAAAAATTTAGAAATTTAAATGCCGTGGATCTTGAATTTGATCACGGCTTTAACTTTTTAGTCGGCAACAACGGCAGCGGAAAAACGAGCTTATTAGAAGCCATTTTTTATCTCGGACATGGACGCTCTTTCAAAAGTGCGGTCGCAAATCGCATCATTTCTTACGACGAACCTCATTTCACGCTTTTTGGCCAAATACAAGAAAGCCAGCATCAATGGTCTGTTGGCTTACAAAAACTCCGCCAAGGCAATACCATCGCAAAAATAAACGGTGAAGACGGCAATAAAATTGCCGATCTCGCTCACCTTTTACCGATGCAATTAATTACACCAGAAGGACTTACCCTATTAAATGGCGGACCGAGTTTTCGACGTGCATTTTTAGATTGGGGCTTATTCCACCACCATAATAGTTTCCATTCATCTTGGGTCGCATTAAACCGCTTATTAAAACAGCGAAATGCCGCATTAAGTCAAAACCAGCCTTATTCTGCGATTAAAATTTGGGATATTGAATTAGCCAAATTAGCCCACCAAGTGAGTGATTGGCGAGCTGAATACGCAGAGGCTTTACGTCCTGAGATCGAAAAAACCTGCCAGTTATTTTTACCCGAATTAGAGATTACTGTTAGCTTTCATCAAGGCTGGGATAAAGAGACTGAATATGGTGAATTATTGGCGCAAAACTTTGAGCGAGATAAAGCCATTGGCTATACGGTTTCTGGTCCGCAAAAAGCCGATTTCCGTTTTAAAGCCAATGGGCTCCCCGTGGAAGACGTACTCTCTCGTGGTCAATTGAAATTATTGATGTGTGCGCTACGTTTAGCACAAGGTGAACATTTAATGATTCAAAAACAGCGTCATTGCATCTTTCTGATTGATGACTTTGCCTCAGAGTTGGATCAACATAAACGAGCCCTACTTGCGGAACGCTTACAACAAAGTGGTTCTCAAGTTTTCGTAACCGCTATTACTCAAGGTCAACTCAAAGAGATGCAAGTGGGAAAAGGAAAATTGTTCCAAGTAGATACCGGTAAGATCACCGTACTACAGTCATAAAAAATAATCCGATCTGTTTAAAGATCGGATTACGTTTAAAACAATACTATTTTTGGCCGCACTTTAGTTTGGTTTCCATTCGCCGTTCAATACGGTACCAATCACGTCATAATCTTTTGTGAATACCGCCAAGTTAGCCACCTTACCCGCTTCAACTGAGCCTAAACGATCATCTACACCGATTGCTCTCGCAGGGTAAAGGTTACTCATACGAATCGCTTCTGCTAATGGAATTTCTACATACTCTACAGCATTCTTAATAGATTCCATCATGGTAATTGATGCACCTGCAATCGTGCCATTTGCATCGTAGCAACGACCTTCTTTCACATAAATTGGTTTTCCTACAAAGGTAAAGGTTTCCAATTCAGGTGGTGCACCTGCAGCAGCAAGAGAATCGGTTACAATGCAAAGTTTGTCACCTTTCGCTTTTTTATCTAAGCGAACGTTACCAAAGTTCACATGCACGCCATCTACAATAATCCCCGTGTAAACATCAGAATCTAACACTGCACCAACTACGCCCATCGCACGTCCTGAACTGATCGGCGACATCGCATTATGCAAGTGTGTTGCAAACGTCGCACCTTTATGAAAGGCAGCTTTCGCCACTTCATAAGTTGCATTAGAATGGCCAATAGACACGATAATGCCTGCTTTCACAAAATCAGGAATATATTGCACCGTTGGGTTTTCAGCGGCAATGGTCAGTTTAGTGATGACATCCGCATTATCACATAAGAAATCTTTCATCTCAGGCGTCGCTTCACGGATATATTCCGGGCGATGTACGCCTTTTTTCTCAAGACTTAAATAAGGGCCTTCGATGTGTAAACCAAGCGCTTGATTTTTATGCTTATTCAAATACTCTCGCATGATACTTACTGCGCGTTTGATATCTTCATCCGGTGCGGTAATAAATGTTGGTAAGAAACTAGTACAGCCTGATTTCAAATTAGTCGCTTGCATAATTTCTAATGTTTCTACGCTTGTTTGATCGTTAAACATCACGCCACCACAACCGTTTAATTGCAGATCAATAAAGCCTGCCGTGAGATTATGACCTTGCAAATCAATGGTTTTAATCCCACTTTCTAATTCGCTTTGTGGAATAACAGATTGAATATATTCCCCTTCAATAACCACTGCATAATTTCTTAACACCTCATTTTTGGTGTAGATTACGCTGTTAATTAATGCATACTTCATCATACCTTCCTAAAATCAAATTAAAATTAACCGCACTTATAACACACTATGAATCGCACGACCTTCCAATTCAGTAAAATATTTCACTGTTTTCACTTTTAATTCTTGCAGAGCAGGCTCATCACATACTAAAACAAAATGGCGATGGAGCTGTAAGGCACTTACTGTCCAAAGGTGATTAATACTGCCTTCTACTGCCGCTTGTACAGCTAAGGCTTTATTATGGCCTGTTGCTAAAATCATCACTTCTTCTGCATCAAGTAATGTACCCACGCCGATTGTTAAAGCATATTTTGGTACTTGATTTACATCGTTATTAAAGAAACGAGAATTCGCAATAATGGTATCTGGCGTTAAGGTTTTAATACGGGTGCGCGAACTTAAAGAAGACGCAGGCTCATTGAAGGCAATATGTCCGTCAACACCTACACCGCCCATAAATAAATGAATTTTACCGTAAGATTTAATTTTTTCTTCATAACGACGACATTCTTCATCATGGTCATTGGTATTACCATTCAAAATATTGATATTTTGTGGTTGAATATCAATATGGTTGAAGAAATTATTATGCATAAAACTGTGATAACTTTCCGGATGTTCTTTTGGCAAACCCACATATTCATCCATATTAAAGGTCACCACATGTTTAAAACTCACTTCTCCCGCTTGATTTAATTTAATCAATTCTTGATAGGTCTTAAGTGGTGTACTGCCTGTTGGTAAACCTAATACAAAAGGACGTTCTGCTGTAGGTTTGAAATGATTAATTCGATCAGCAATATGACGCGCCGCCCAACGGCTAACTTGTTGTTCATTATTTAGAGGAATGAGACGCATAATAACCTTCCTTATCAGTACCACACTGACATTCTTTCCACCCCGCTATAGAGGGAGGAAAGAAGCAAGTGCGGTCACTTTTCCATTAATTTATAAATATTTTGCTTTTAACTCTTTCGCTTTCGCTAATTGCTCTGGTGTTGCTTTCGCTGTCATTGGCTCACGGCAATAACCTGCATCCACACCCTCTAGTTTCAATAACTCTTTGATAGTGAGATATAAGCCATTTGCTAAAATGCCTTCGATAAGGTCATTGGTAACGTGTTGAACTTGAAGCGCATCAGCCAATTTACCTTGTTTGGTTAATTCAAAGATTTGTCTTGCTCGCACACCATTTACGTTGAATGTACTACCAATTGCACCATCTACACCAAGAGATACTGCCGGCACCATCATTTCATCAAAACCAGCCCAAATGAGGTGATTTGGATAAGCTTTTTTCAAGCGTTCTAATAGATAGAAATCCCCTGCCGTAAATTTTACACCTAGCACTTTCGGGTTTTTATAAAGTTCGCCGAATTGCTCAATCCCCATATTCACGCCTGTTAAGAACGGAATTGAGTACACAATCATGTTATTGCCTGTTTCAGCAATGATAGTGTCATAGTAATGTTTGATTTCAGGGAAGCTGAATTTATAGTAGAACGGGGTTACTGCAGAAAGACAGTCATAGCCTAATTCCGTTGCATATTTACCTAATTCCACTGCTTCATGTAAGTTCACACTACCCACTTGTGCGATTAGCGCAACTTGGTCTTTTGCTTCATCTTTCGCGATACGGAAAATTTGTTTTTTCTCTTCCGTAGAAAGCATGAAGTTTTCACCTGTTGAACCGCCTACATATAAACCATCAATTTTCATCTTATCAATGTTATAGCGAATGATTTCACGCAAACCTTTTTCATTGATAGAGCCATCTTCATTGAATGATACTAATAACGCACTAAAAATACCTTTTAAGTTACGCATTTTTCTCTCCTATTTGATACGTTGTTCTAAAATGACATTTAATGTTTTTTGCTTTATTTTGACCGCACTTTCCTGTGATGCCTGTACTAATAAAGCGTAAATCAAATCTAATACGAATAATTGAGCAATCTTCGTGCCGATAGAGTCGCCTTGCAACTTGCCTTGCTTATTCCCATTCACTAAAACAAGATCAGCATATTCTGTGATGGGGGAACGCAAACTGTGCGTAATCGCAATGGTTTTGGCACCATTTTCTTTGGCAATTTTCATGGTATGAGTGGTTTCTTGAGAATAACCTGAATGGCTCAAACCAATTGCCACATCTTTTTTCGTCAATAACGATGCCTGCATATACATAAAATGGTTGTTACCTGTCGCATCCACTTGCACACCGATACGCATCAGTTTATTTTTGGCATCTTCCGCAGTAATGCCGGATGTGCCCACACCAAATAAAAAGACACGATTTGCTTGTTGAATGGCTTTTACTGCCTCTTCCAACTGCTCAAAATCTAATAAATTAATGGTTTCATCCATCACGTTATTGATGGCAGATTTCAGCTTATGCGCAATATTCAATGAGTTGTCAGAATCGGTAATATCTGAATCTAATACGGTGTTATCTTTGCCATCTTTTGTGGCAAGCTCGATGGATAATTCCAATTTAAAATCACTGAAGCCTTTAAAGCCGAGAGTACGACAAAAACGCACAAAGGTCGCCTCCCCCACTTCTAAATGGGTGGCAATTTCAGCTAAAGGAGCCTGCACCGCAAGATCGGGATTTAATAAAATCGCATCCGCAATTTTCTTTTCAGTTTTCGTTAAACTACGGTATAACGAGCTGATGGTATTTAAAATATTGCCGTTTTTAGCCATAAACCACTCCCGTATTTTTTGCTTGTAATAAGCAATCTTTTACCCAATAAGCAGCCCCAATCAAGCCTGCATCTTGTCCAAATTGAGCACTTTCTAATTCGCAGTGATAAACAGCGGGAAGTTCACTTAATAAAGATTGAACTAGCGGTAAATAACCTTCTGCCAACCCTACGCTACCGCCAACCACGACTTTTTGCATATCTAATCCAATCTTCAAATCCGCAATTAAATTCGCAATGGCTTGGGCTGAACGAGTCACAAGTGCGGTTGCTTTTTCATCATTTTGACGGAAACGCGCAAAAACTTCTTTCGGTTCACAAGGATCATCCCATTGAGAAGAAACTGCTTCAATCGCGCGACCTGATGCAATGGCTTCGACACAACCACGGCGACCACAGCCGCAAATTGGACCATTAGGATCAGATAAAGTATGACCAATATGCCCAGCAATGCCGTTTGGCTCAGTAAGTAAACGATGATTTAAAATTAAACCGCCCCCTACGCCTGTTGAAACCGTAATAAAGGTAAAATTTTGAACATCATTAGGATTTTGTAATTGATACTCGGCATAGGCGGCAGCTTGCACATCATTAAGTAAACCAATCGGTTTATCAGTATGCTGTGCAATGCTATCTTTTAATGGAAATTGGGCTAATCCACCCAAATTTTTAGGATTAAGTGCGGTCAGAATGCCTTGATTAATAATGCCCGTTGAAGCAACGGCGACATAATCAAACTGCCCTTCATATTCTTTTAACAACTGAGCAAGGGTTTGATGCATCGCTTGCGCAGCATCATCTTGTGGCGTGGAAATCTGTTTTCGCTGTTGAATTTCACCATTTTTCACTATAGCAGAAGCGATTTTCGTGCCACCAATATCTAATGCCAAACAACGCTGTAATGTCTGACCACTATCCACTGTTAATGACATATCTTCTTCCTTTATTTTTTTGCTGAATGAATGGCTTCTGTAAACCAACTTACGATATGCTCTAAACGAGTTAATGCAGAACCTACAGTCACGCAATAAGCACCAATTTCAATTGCCGTTTTCGCTAATTCAGGGGTGTTATAACGTCCTTCCGCCATGACTCGGCAGCCTGCTGCTTTTAAATCTTTAACCAATTGATAATCAGGCTCCTCTGGCACAGTACCACCTGTGTAGCCAGACATCGTACTGCCCACAATATCAAAACCGAGTTTTTGACAGTACAAGCCTTCTTCTAAATTCGAACAATCCGCCATGGCTAAACAGCCTGATTCGTGTATTTTTTTGACCGCACTTTCAATATCTACGGGTCTAGGGCGATTTGTCCCATCCACGGCGATAATATCAGCACCCGCTTTCGCTAAATCTTCAATATCATGCAAAAATGGGGTAATTCGTACAGGGCTGTCAGGTAAATCACGTTTCACAATACCAATAATCGGTACATTCACAGTAGGGCGTGTTGCTTTAAGATTTTCTATGCCCTCGATACGCAATCCGGCGGCGCCACCAGCAACAGAAGCCTGTGCCATGGCCGCCACGATTTCTGGTTTATCCATCGGGCCGTCATCGACAGGCTGACAAGAAGCAATAAGACCAAATTTGATTTTATCTAAGACTTCATTATGTGATAATTTCGACATATAAACTCCTACATTAGACAGTAACACTTGGTTTCCTTTTGGCTTTTTGGTCATTATAGTAAAACGCAGTAAAACTTGCACCATAAAAAAATATTTTTTGAAGTACAATTTCAAAATTTGTGATCGGCTTCTCAATTTTGAGATAAAGTTACCACATTTGTACAAAATATTTTTTTTTACTTTAGAATATGAAGTAATACTTCATTACTATAAATAGGAGAAAAAAATGAATGTGTTAGGTTATGCGCAAAAAATTGGGCAAGCCTTAATGGTACCAGTTGCTGTCTTACCAGCAGCGGCTGTACTGATGGGTATTGGTTATTGGCTTGACCCAGATGGCTGGGGAGCTAACAGTCAACTTGCTGCATTTTTAATTAAATCAGGCGGTGCTATCATCGATAACATGGGCCTGCTTTTTGCCGTTGGCGTTGCTTTCGGTTTATCTAAGGACAAACATGGTTCTGCTGCACTTTCAGGTTTAGTGGGCTACTATGTGGTAACCACTCTACTTTCACCTGGCAGTGTTGCTCAGCTACAACATATCGATGTAAGTGAAGTGCCAGCTGCCTTCGGGAAAATCAATAACCAATTTATTGGGATTTTGATCGGGGTGATTTCGGCTGAACTTTATAACCGCTTCTATCAAGTAGAATTGCCAAAAGCACTCTCCTTCTTTAGCGGAAAACGTCTTGTGCCAATCGTCGTATCTTTTGTCATGATGTTCATCAGCTTCGTATTGCTCTATATCTGGCCATATATTTTCGGTGGTTTAGTATCATTCGGTGAAAGCATTAAAGACTTAGGTGCTGTTGGTGCGGGTCTTTACGGTTTCTTCAACCGTTTACTTATTCCTGTTGGCTTACACCATGCATTGAACTCAGTATTCTGGTTTGACGTTGCAGGCATCAATGACATTCCAAACTTCTTGGGTGGTGCTAAATCACTTGCTGAAGGCACTGCAACGGTTGGTGTAACGGGTATGTACCAAGCAGGCTTCTTCCCTGTCATGATGTTCGGGTTACCGGGTGCAGCATTAGCGATTTATCTCAGCGCTAAACCAAGCCAAAGAACTAAAGTGGCATCAATCATGCTTGCGGGTGCGTTTGCCTCATTCTTCACTGGTATCACCGAGCCATTAGAATTCTCTTTCATGTTTGTTGCGCCCGTGCTTTACTTCATCCACGCGGTATTAACCGGTATTTCCGTCTTTATCGCCGCAACAATGCATTGGATCGCAGGCTTCGGTTTCAGTGCGGGTCTCGTGGATATGGTGCTTTCATCACGCAACCCATTAGCCGTTGAATGGTATATGCTAATCGTACAAGGCTTAGTATTCTTTGTGATTTACTATGCAGTATTCCGTTTTGCAATTAAAGCTTTCAACTTAAAAACATTAGGTCGTACAGAAGAAGCAGAAGAAACCACTGCAGCACAACCAGCAGCGAGCCAATCTCGTGAAGAAAGAGCGGTCAAATTTATTGATGCTTTAGGTGGTGCTGATAACTTCAAAAATATTGATGCTTGTATCACTCGCTTACGTTTAAGCTTAGTGGACCAACACAAAATTAATGAAGAACAGCTCAAGTCTCTTGGCGCAAAAGGTATCGTGAAAATCGGTAACGATGGCTTACAAGTGGTTCTCGGCCCTGAAGCTGAACTTGTGGCAGAAGCCATGAAACAAAAAGTGAAATAACACACACCAAATGAAATACCGACTCAGAAATGGGTCGGTATTTTTTGCCAAAAACAAAGTAAAAATGACCGCACTTTAGCTGAGAATTTGTTGCTCGAGTTGAGTTAAATGAAAGTTTGAAAATTGTTTTGAAGGGTGGTGGAACTAAGCAGAATTGGTCTTAACAGCAAGTGGCTTACTGCATCGCATCCCTGCGGGATTTCTACCTAGCCCACCATAGATTTAAAGCATCTCTGGGGTTCCAGTCTGCGATATAAAATTAAAAGATTAAGAATCTTTTAAAAGCCACTTATATATTCAGGAGACCAATCCTGACTTCCAAAGAAACTACATTGGAAGGCAGTGGTATGATAGAAGTCTTCCGCTATTTTGTCAATTAAGATATTGCACTAAAAGAAGTATTTTTTCGCTTTTCGTATAAAAATTAACAAAGTCATTTCAACTATCACATCAATGTAACAAAAACAAAATAACCGTCTTATTAAAGACGGTTATTTTTACTATCGAGTGCCGTAAACCACAATGGTTTTACCGTGCGCATGAATTAGATTTTGATCTTCCAGCATCTTAATTATTCGCCCTACGGTTTCACGTGAACAGCCCACCATTTGACCAATTTCCTGACGCGTAATTTTAATCTGCATGCCATCTGGATGCGTCATCGCTTCAGGTTGTTTTGCTAGATGCATAAGCGCCTGAGCAATACGCCCCGCCACATCCAAAAAGGCCAGGTTAGTCACTTGTCGAGATGTATTTTGCAAGCGTTTTGATAACTGAGAAGTAAGGAACATTAAAATCTCAGGATTAATTTGGATAAGCTGACGATATTTTTTATAGGAAATTTCTGCAATTTCACAAGGGGTTTTCGTTTTTACCCAAGCAGAACGTTTCGAGCCTTCATCAAATAAACCCGCTTCACCAAAAAATTGTCCAGCACCTAAATAAGATAAAATCATCTCTTTGCCTTCATCATCTTTCGATGAAACCATCACCGTTCCTTTAATTAAGAAATATAAAATATTGGCATCTTCCCCCGCATGAATTAAGGTGGATTTAGCCGGATATTTATGTAAATGACAGTGCGTTAGGAACCAATCCAGAGCAGGATCACGTTGCTGATCATCGTCCTGGGGCTTTTGTTCTTCTAATAATTCTACATTTTCTGACATATAAGCTCCTATTGATTTATTTTAGAAATTCCATTTTATCTTTTATATCAATGGATTCATGTAACTCCGACCAAACGATCACTGCACTTCCATTGTGAATCTTGTTTAGTAGATGTTGTTTTTTTTGTTCTAAAGAAAATTCGTGCGAACCATAATCGGTACCTTCTCTAAGTACCACACTTTCCACAATATTTTCTAAGGTTTCTGTTGGCAATTCTTGCCACGGAATAATCATATATTTATCAACTAAAGTCAATTAAGCAAAAAGCGGTTCAAGAAAACGCCATTGCTGTTCAAAGCTTTGATTTGCGCCTAAACGGAAGTTTGTGCGGACATAACGCATAAACTGCCCTTCACAAAGGGTCACTAAATGCCCTGCAATAATACGTTCATCGACATTAAAACCACGCCCTTCGCGTAATTTTCGCATTTGTAAAATATTCACAAATTGCATTTCAAGACGATCGAAAAATTGCGCGACACGAGCCTGTAAAAGCGGCTCTTCAAACATCAATGCATGCCCCGTCAAAATACGTGTCAAACCAGGGTTTTTACGCGCAAAGTCGAGGATCATCTGCATAATGTCACGTACACGATTCATCGTATTGGTTTCATTGCGAATTGATGTGGTAATACGGCTAAATAAATTCGCTTCGATATTATCGATCAACGCTTCAAACATTTTGGTTTTACTTGGGAAGTAACGATAAAGCGCGGCTTCTGACACCCCTACTTCTTCCGCTAAACGCGCGGTTGTCATACGCTCCATTCCACGTTCAGAATGCAGCATATGGGTAAGCACCGTCAACACTTGTTGACGACGTTCTTTTACCGTACGCTTTTCGATTTTTGGCGGTTTGATTTCCGCCGCAATCTCATCAACTTCTACGAGAGATAATTGTTCTACCATAGTTTATTTTTTACCTGAATGACCAAAACCACCTTCACCACGTTCAGTTTCGGTAAATTCATTAACAATATTAAATTCAGCTTGTACTACTGGCACAAAGACTAACTGCGCAATACGATCACCAACTTCAATTTTGAACGGTTCATGGCCACGATTCCATACAGACACCATTAATGGACCTTGGTAATCTGAATCAATTAAGCCCACTAAGTTACCTAATACGATACCGTGTTTATGACCTAAACCAGAACGAGGCAGAATCACTGCTGCAAGGTTCAGATCGGCAATATAAATTGAAAGACCTGTTGGGATAAGTTTGGTTTCGCCTGGCTGAATTTCAATGCCCTCTTCAAGCAATGCACGTAAATCCAAACCTGCTGAACCTTCGGTTGCGTAGGTTGGTAAAGGAAATTCGTTGCCAATACGGCTATCTAAAATTTTTACATCAATTTTTTTCATGCTTATTTATCCTTTAAAAGAAATCTGTCATACAAAAGTGAGGTCACAAAATCCAACGAATTTTGAGCGTATTTTATTTGTGATAATGCTCAACAATTTCAGTGACTAACACTTCTGCCAATTTATTTTTATCTGCTAAAGGCAACGCTTTTTCGCCTGTTTTCCAAAAGATCTGCAAGGCATTTTGATCTTGTCCGAATACTTGCCCACCCGATACATCATTGGCACAAATCATATCTAAATTTTTGCGTTGAAGTTTGCTCTTCGCATACTCAGCGACATTTTGCGTTTCAGCTGCAAAGCCCACAACAAATGGACGATCTTTTTCTAAACTTGCCACACTTGCGATAATGTCTGGATTTTTCACCAATTTAAGAGAAAGCTCATCGTTATCATTGGTTTTCTTAATTTTTTGATCAGCGACTTCCGCAACTCGATAATCAGCCACAGCGGCACAGCCAATAAAGATGCTATTTTTGACCGCACTTTCAAGGGAGGCTTGCCACATTTCATGGGCAGTTGTCACATCAATACGATGAACATTTTTCGGTGTAGCCAGATTAACAGGCCCTGCAATTAAGGTGACATTTGCCCCACATTTTGCAAAGGCCTCGGCAATTGCAAAGCCCATTTTACCTGAGCTGTGATTAGAAATATAACGAACCGGATCGATAGCTTCACGCGTTGGGCCTGCCGTAATGGTGACACTTAAATCGGCTAAATCCTGCTGAACAGCAAAAAGTGATTGAAGTGATTCGAAAATTTCAGCCGGTTCAGACATTCTGCCTGCGCCCACATCGCCGCAAGCTTGAAAGCCACTATTTGGCCCAACAAAATGAATACCTCGCACAGAAAGAGCGGTCAAATTTTGTTGTGTAATCGCCTGGCGGTACATTTGCTGATTCATAGCAGGTGCGAGCAAAATAGGGGCACTTGTCGCGAGACAGATCGTACTGAGTAAATCATTTGCCATTCCAACGGTTAAACGCGCAATAAAATCGGCACTGGCTGGCGCAATCACAATCGCATCAGCCCATTTGGCCAGCTCAATATGTCCCATGGCTAATTCAGCTTGTGGATCAAGTAAAGATTGAGAAACCGCATTACCCGAAATGGCTTGTAGCGTTAAAGGTGTGACAAATTCAGCGGCGGCTGGCGTTAAAGCCACTCGAACTTCTGCGTTAGATTTGCGTAATAAACGAATAAACTCAATGGTTTTATAGGCGGCGATGCCTCCTGTAATCCCGACAACAATACGCTTTCCGCTCAAGCTCATTTGCTACTCCGCTGCAACTTAATAGAATGGATATGTTTTGTGTGTTAGTACTTAACAACTTAAGGTCGCCTATTTTACTTCAAATTTCGCCAATAAAAAATTTTATTTTTACGATCGCCGTTCCAAAAATAAAACTGATTTCTCGCCAAGATTGAAAACATCGTGGAAATTGACCGCACTTTTTTCTTTTCATTAATTAATATGCAAACAAACACTCCTTTAATGCCTCGTGAAAAATTGTTGAAATATGGCGTTGAAGCCCTAGAAGATCACGAATTACTCGCTATTTTTCTACGAACAGGGATTAAAGGTTGCCCTGTCATGGAATTATCACATAACGTGCTGCAACATTTTGGCTCTCTTCGAACCTTATTAAGCGCAGATAAAGAAGCCTTTTGCAAAGTAAAAGGATTAGGCATTACGCAGTTTATTCAACTGCAAGCCACCACAGAAATGACAAAGCGGTATCTGAAGCAAGAATTACTGATAGAGCATGTATTTAGCGACACATCTACGGTAAAGCTTTATCTTCAAGCGGAGCTTCATCACGAAGAACGTGAAATTTTTATGGTGTTATTTCTAGATAATCAACATCGTTTGATTAAAAAAGAGCGGTTATTTTTAGGCACAATTAATGTGACGAATGTTTATCCACGAGAAATCATCAAAGAAAGCCTTTACTGCAATGCAGCCGCCTTAATTTTGGCTCACAACCACCCTTCTGGCCTAGCAGAACCGAGCTATTCCGACAAAATGATCACACAAAAAATTATTGAAGCTGCTGAGTTAATGGATATTCGTATTTTGGATCATTTTATTGTCGGCAAAGGGACTTGTTATTCTTTTGCAGAACATAATCTGTTATAGTTTTAGGGAATTTGATGATTTTTTTATCGTTCATTTCCATTTAAAGACGGAAAAATCGCTTTTGGACTTGAGAAATGAAAATAAAGTCAGTATAATTTGCGACCTTTAATATAGTAAGTGGGTCGGATACTGCGACCTGACGAGGAAGCAAGCTTAGTTTTAAGCTTCATTATCCGAACCATAAGCTCGAGCTTATATTTAAATTATTGGAGATTATTATGTCTAGAGTTTGTCAAGTAACAGGCAAGCGTCCAGCTGTGGGTAACAACCGCTCACACGCGTTGAATGCGACACGTCGTCGTTTTCTTCCAAACCTTCACACTCACCGTTTCTGGGTTGAAAGTGAAAACCGTTTCGTGACCTTACGTTTAACTGCGAAAGGTATGCGTATTATCGATAAAAAAGGCATTGATGCAGTGTTAGCTGAAATCCGTGCTCGTGGCGAAAAAATCTAAGGAGCTAAAACATGGCAGCTAAAGGCGCTCGTGAGAAAATCCGTTTAGTTTCTACAGCAGAGACTGGTCACTTCTACACGACTGATAAAAACAAACGTAATATGCCTGAAAAAATGGAAATCAAAAAATTTGATCCAGTAGTGCGTAAACACGTTATCTATAAAGAAGCAAAAATCAAATAATTTTGCTGATTTGAAAAAAGCCCGACATTGTTCGGGTTTTTTTATATCACAAATTCATTACCGAGATTATCTATGCCTGAACTTCCTGAAGTCGAAACAGCCCTACGCGGTGTCAGTCCCTATTTAAAAGGTTTTACCATTGAAAAAATTGTAGTCCGTCAACCACAATTACGCTGGGTTGTCTCTCCTGAATTAACAACGCTCAAAAACGTCAAAATTTTAGATACTTCTCGCCGTGCGAAATACCTCATTATTCATACTGAAAAAGGTTATATCATTGGCCATTTAGGCATGTCTGGCTCTGTTCGAATTGTGCCGCACGATAGTCCTATTGATAAACACGATCACCTTGATATTGTAATGAATAATGACAAATTACTGCGTTATAACGACCCGAGACGCTTCGGTGCATGGTTATGGACGGAAAGCTTAGGTGACTTTCATCTTTTTCTAAAACTTGGTCCAGAACCACTTTCTGATGAATTTAATGCGGAATACCTTTTTAAAAAATCACGCAAAAAATCGACCGCACTTAAAACCTTTTTAATGGATAATGCTGTCGTCGTGGGCGTAGGAAATATTTATGCCAATGAAACACTCTTTTTATGTGGTTTACACCCAATGAAATTAGCCGAAAATCTCACGCGGAACCAATGCGCCTTACTCGTTGAAACAATTAAAAACGTATTAGCGAAAGCTATTACACAAGGTGGAACAACATTAAAAGATTTCTTACAACCCGATGGCCGTCCTGGTTATTTTGCGCAGGAATTGTTAGTGTACGGAAACAAAGATAAACCTTGTCCAAAATGTGGCACAAAGATCGAAAGCATGATTATTGGGCAACGCAATAGCTTTTATTGCCCTCATTGTCAGAAAAAGAAATAGGCGTGATACACGCCTATTGTTTTAGAAAAAGGTACTCCAGAAATGAGAAATCGGCATAGCGAGGAAAAGAGCCGGCAGCATATTCGCCACATGGAACATTTGGATATTACAAATGCGAAAGCCCGCAGCTATCATTAGCATACCGCCTACCGCAGCAAAATCACCTCGCATTTCAGGTGTCACGAAAGGAATAATGAATACCGCAGAATAAGCTAAGATCACTTGAACCAATGTTTGTGGCACAAAAATACTTGCCACAGAAATGCCGAGTGATGTGGCAAAGATCATCGCCGTGAAAAAATCTAAAAAGGATTTCACAATGAGGATATCAAAATTACCACTCATCCCCTCATTCATCGCCCCGAAAATCCCCGTTCCACTAAATGAAAACAAAACCACAATCGCAACAAATTTAGATAAGAACTCTTCTTGGCTATTCATGCTACTTGGCTTATCAGGGAACATTTTTTCAACAAGGCCTTTGGCTGATGATGCCAGTTTATTGATCCCCTGTTCCAATAAAAGCAACTCGCCAATTATCGTCCCTAATAACACCGATAAAATCATTGCCGGCATATTAGTGGTTTTCGCCACCATCACAATGCCCATGCCCATCGAACACAAGCCAAAGATTAAAGTGAGATTAGTGCGTAAACGCTCTGGGATGCGCCCACCGAGTGCTGCCCCAATAACTGCGCCACTGATAATCGCCAATGCATTAATATAAGGTCCGATAATCATATTCTTCTCCGAGTTAAGTTCTTTCTATTATACGAAAAACAGGATGAAAATCGACCGCACTTTTAACAATAAAAAAGGCATGGTTTCCCATGCCTTTTGTTTATAAATGATAAATTACCAGTGGTAACCTGCACCTACTGCTACACCCACTTTACCTTGAGTATCGCTCGTACCGGCTAAACGAATAATGATTTTACCGTTATCTGAAATACGTGACATACCTAATGCCACTGCATTTTGACCTTGGTAATTACCCGCTGCCACAGATACCATGCTCTTACCTGGAATGTAAGCTTGTGGTAATTGAGACGCTGCTAACGCACTTGCTGTACCTGCATTGACACGTTTACCTAACTTGTTCACTTGACCATTTAAGTGGTTGATCTTGTTATTCATGTCAGCTTTTACTTCGTGTAATTGGCTGCCATTTACTGCATCAGTACTGTCTGCTGCAATGCGTCCTGGTGCAACATTGGTAATTTGTTTATTACCTGCATCAATACCATTTTTAGTCATACTTGGACCATTTTTAATGGTGACGCCATTGCCATCAATCACCGTATCACCCGCAGTGAATTTGTTTGCAGTTACGCTTTCCACTTTAAGTTTTTTCTTGATACCTACACGAACATTACCGCTCTTATCAATGTTTGTCATCACATTATCGCCACCATCAAACTCACTCCAGTTTGTGTTGCTATCTGCGCCTTTCACATTGATTTGGCTATTTAATCTCGCAGGGTAAACGTCGCCTACATTCGCACCAAATTTTAAGCCGTCACTTAATGTTGCGATAGTTTCACGACCAAATTTCATTCGATTTGGTGTATCACCATTTACATTTGGCGCATCTTCACCACTTACTACTGTAATTTGCTCTGAATTCTCACCTTTGCCAAGATTAATCGTCGTGGTATTAACCGTTGTGGCATTCACAGTTCCGGCTTCTAAATCGTTCGTAGTAGAGATAGTGAAATTCATACCATTTTGCTTAATTTTGATATTTTGTCCTGCGATATAAGTCACAGTATTACCTGGGCTTACCTTTTGAACAGTTTTACCTTCAGCTTTACCACCGTCTTCATCCACAGTGACATTCCAACCAGACTTATTGATTGCCTCTGCAACTGTGGTTGCATTCACCAATTTTGCTCCATCTACAGGTGTATCAATTTTTCCTGTAGCATTAGGCGTTAAATTAGTGGTCGCTACAGCATTATAAAGTTGGCTACCGTTTATTGCATCTTTGCTATTGGCATCAACAGCACCATCTGCAACATTAGTGACTTTGTTTTCACCTGCATTCAGACCAGTATTAGAGATTGATACAGTTTTCTTTGGATCTTTAACTGAACCATCCGGGTTCAAGTTATCCGCTTTATTAACTGCAACACCTGCTGGAGTGATTTTGGTTACATCACCTGCAGCATCTTTAAATTCAGCGCTATTTAACCCTTTTAAGTCTTTCGCTAACTGAACTTCTAATGTACTTGCACCATCTGCTTTAACATTAATATTACCTGCTGCTGATTTAAAGTCTGCTGACTGTGCTTCAGTTACACCTTCACCTTTAATTTTCACTAAGGTATTCAGTTTATGTTTGTTTACCGTACTTTCATTATTACCTGTAAACTTCAAGCCATCATCCAAAGTAGCAACACTTTCACCGTTTACATTTAAACGAGGTTTCTTAGTTGCATCGTCACCATCTACACCAGCAGGTCCCTCTGCGGTCTTAATCGTAAGTGGGTTTGCACCATCTTTACCCGCTAGACCGATTGAGCCATCTTTTCCATTGATTGAAACAGCAGAACCATCTTTACCTTTAACATCTAACGAGCCATCACTGCCCGGTTGACCATTCTCTGCTTTTTCGCCTAGTGTCATGTTATTCGCTGTAGCAATTTCATAACCATTTGCAATTTGGGTTACTTGAATATTTTTACCTTGGTTAATTGCAAATGTTTCATTGTTCGTAATACGTTTATCCGCACCAGAAAGCGACGGTGTTTCAGCACCATTTGTGGTTAAATTAAAGCCCATACCATCAATTTTCTTATTGATTGTATCGCCTAATGAATATAATTGGCTACCGTTCACAGCTTCTTTGCTATCCTGTGTCACGTTGCCGTTTGCCACGTTACTAATCTTTTGATTGCCTGCATTGATGCCATCTTTATTAACTAATACATCACCCGCTTTTAAGCCATCTTTATTTAAAACGGTATCGCCAACTTTTACACCATCTTTATTTAAAACGGTATCGCCAGCTTTTACGCTATCAACGTTGATGTCTTTCGCTAATTTAATTTCTAACTTATCCTGGCCATTCGCTACTACACCAATGTTACCATCAGAAAGTTTAGCCGCATTAGTTTCACCACCAATTACTTTAACGGTTTCACCTAATTTACGTGTTACATTAGTGCCAGTATCTCCAGCAAAGGTTAATGGCATATTACGTACGTTATTAATTGCATCAGCTACATCACCTGCGGTTGCAATATTATTTGGATTCGCTGCAGTTACATTGCCTGCTGCATCAGTCGTGAAATTTGTTGTATTCACATCAAATTTCACAATGGTGCCATTATCCGCATCAGTTACATTTACAGTGGTTAAATTACCATCTTTAAAGTTCACAAAACCGTTGTTATTAATACGTGATTTATCAGTACCATTTTGTTGTACGTTAAAGCCACTATAAGTTAATACGGCATAAAGCTGTGAACCGTTGATTGCATCAGTAGAGTTTGCAGTAACACGGCCCGCACCTACATTTTGAATTTGACGTTCAAAACCTTCTTTACCAACTGAAACAGCACCAAGCGAATTATTAGCTAAACCAGCTTTAAACTGTTTATTTTCACTCACGCCATTATCATTTTTGAAAGCGGCTTCATGGGCGGTTCCACCGAAAACATTGCCACCTGCCACACTATCTTTACCTAACGCAACTGAATTTCGCACCGTTGCATTAGCTGATGAACCAATCGCTACACCATCAGCTGCCGAGCCAGCTGCGTCCTTACCGATAGCAATAGATGCTTGTTCTGAAGCATTAGCATTATTACCTATTGCGATACCATAAATGCCACTAACATTTGCATTTGCCCCCGTAGCAACACCTGCATAAGCAGAAGAGGCAGTATGGCCAATGGCCACGCCTAACTCTTTAGCATCTGTATTAGAACCTAGTGCTGTCGAGTTAGTAACGGCTTTAGCATTTGTACCCACTGCAGTAGCATTACCACCATTAGCATGGGTCGCAAAACCAATCGCTGTAGAATTTGAAAAATTACTGGTTGCATTATTACCTAATGAAACGCCATTAACTGCGCTTGATTTCGCATCTGGGCCAATTGCAATAGAATTAACTGCCGTTGCACCATTATTATTTTTATTTCCCTCAACAGTAGAATTAACCGAGAAATAACGAATTTTTTCAATTTCTGCCATCGCAGCATAAAGCTGAGAACCATTGATTGCATCAGTCGAGTTTGCAGAAATATCACCAGGTGATAAGTTAATAAGTTGACGTTCATAGCCTTTTTTACCAATGGAAACAACGTCCCCCGCGATAGTATCAGCACCACCAGCCCAAGTATAAGTTGTCCCTAAAATAGTACGAGTAGTATAGGCAACCCCTGCTTTATCCGTTGCGGAACCGCCACCAATCGCTACTGAGTTTGCAAACGATGCATTAGCCCCAGTACCAACAGCGACAGCATTCGTTTTTTGCGCTGCAGCCAATGAACCTAATGCTAATGAAAGATCCCCAGATTTTGTTTTTGTTCCTAATGATACAGCAGCTTCCCCTGCAATTGTATTCATCCAACGAGGACTTTGAAGCTCCCCTCCAGTTAAATCTCTAAATGCTTGTTGAACCGTTCCCGTTTTATCTTGGCCATTAGTATTGATATAAGTCGTTTGTGTAGCCGCTGCTGAATCAGTATCATCCCCACCAATCGCAACCGATGCATTACCATAAGAAATAACATTACCGCCAATCGCAATTGATTGATCGCCTCGAGCCCATGCACCCTCAGTAATAGAATTACCACCATATTTAGCCGCTTTATCAGCTCTAATGCCAGCTCCAATAGCAATAGACTGGTTTACTCGTACAACAGAAGTGCTATCACCAACTTGAGCATTTTGACCGATGAGAATATTACGACTACCCGTTGTTCCACCATAATTTCCTGTGCCATCACCAATCAGCACACTATTGTCATAACGACCATTTACGCCATAACCAATAGCGGTAGTACTTCCACCGCTTGCTGATGTGGCACTGTTCCCAACTGCAATACTAAAAGGATGTACATTTGTAGGCGCATTGCTTCCATCCCCCACAATCACGTTTGCTTGTGCCGGCATCATCACTGCAGATAAAGAAAGTGCAAATACAGAAAGTTTAAAAAGAGAAGATAAACGTGTTTCGCTTGTTACACGTTGTTCTGAGTTTGAAGAAGCTTTTACGGCTCCTTTCGCTAATTCTGATGTGACGACAAAAGATTGTGTCGTTTTGTTCCAAATAATCTTAAATACTTTGTTCATAAAAAGGTTCTCCCAAACAAATAGGTTAACAAGTCGTTGCAAAGCTAAAATAATGCAAACTAAGCACATAAATAATAAAGTTCTTGGAGTATATAGGAGCTAAGCATAAGATCAAGTAAATGTTTGCTTTTTACACTGTTTTTTACAAAAAATTTACATTTTAACGTTTGCGTAAAAAGCGAACATTAAAAAAGTACTCAGGATGGACTAATCACAAGGGTTTAATCTCTCTCAAACAAATAAAAAACACGATGAAAATCGATCGCACTTTTTTCCTCTTTTAGGGTATCCTCCCCTACCACTTTTTTAATACCTAACATACCCCTTTATGAGTATTTTGATTTTAAAGTTTGATCAACCTCAAAGTTTTGAAAAAAAACCTTAGGAAAACTACTACTTTTTGGTATCTTATGCTTGCGTTGAGCTATTTTTATGAGTGATTTCAAAAGCTTAATAGGAATTGTTCGCATTTAAAATTGTTTTTTTATTCTTTCCTAATGGAGTGATTATCGTGAACGCATTGAGAAAAAGCCTTGTTTTGGCCACTTCTTTCGCAGCTTTAGGTGTGTATAACTCAGCGATGGCTGAAATGGTATACAAGCCTGTTGAACAACCTGTGGAAGCACCAAACCCTAATTTAAAAATCGAAGCAGTGAATGAAAAATTTGCTGAGAAATATCCTAGCCAATTCAATTCGTGGAAAGCGACTGAAAAAGGCGACAAAATCATCTATGCTAATGAACAAGATCCTCGTTTAATCGTGTTATGGGGGGGCTATTCTTTCGCAAAAGAATATAACGCACCTCGTGGTCACATTTATGCAGTAGAAGATGTACGTAATATTTTACGTACTGGTGCGCCCAAAAATGCAAATGATGGCCCACAACCAATGGCATGTTGGACTTGTAAAGGTCCAGACGTTCCTCGTTTAATTGCAGAATGGGGTGAAGATGGTTACTTTGGTGCCAAATGGGCTAAAGGTGGACCAGAAATTGTCAACTCGATCGGTTGTGCTGACTGTCACGATACGACCTCTAAAGACTTTGCTGAAGGCAAACCTGCATTACGTATTGCTCGTCCACACGTTCTTCGTGCATTAGATCACTTAAATAATGCACTTCAAGCAAAAGCAAAAGCTGAAGGTAAAGAACAAGCTAACTTAAGCTTTAACACAGCTGCTCGCACTGAAAAACGTGCTGAAATCTGTGCAAACTGTCACGTTGAATACTACTTCGCGGGCGACTTAAAACAAGTCACCTTCCCGTGGAACAATGGTCAAACTGTTGATGACATCGAAAAATACTACGATGATATCGGCTTCAGTGACTGGACTCACTCTCTTTCTAAAGCACCAATGTTAAAAGCTCAACACCCTGACTTTGAAATTTGGTCTTTAGGTATGCACGGTAAAAACGGCGTAACTTGTATCGACTGTCACATGCCTAAAGTACAAGGTAAAGACGGTAAAGTTTACACCGACCACCAAATCCAAAACCCATTCGATGCATTTGATACCACATGTGCAAACTGTCACGATCAAAGTAAAGAAAAACTTAAAGATATCGTTGCTTCACGTAAAAAAGAAGTGAAAGATGTAATGGGTCGTTTAGAAGATCAAGTTGTTCGTGCTCACTTTGAAGCGAAAGCGGCATGGGATGCAGGTGCAACTAAAGAAGAAATGGAACCTGCTTTAATGGATATCCGTCACGCTCAATGGCGTTGGGACTACGCAGCAGCAAGCCACGGTGGTCACATGCACGCACCTGATGTAATGCTTCGCGTATTAGGTTCTGGTATCGACAAAGCAGCAGATGCACGTGCTAAACTTGCAGCAATCTTAACTAAACACGGCGTGAAAACTCCGGTTGAAGTACCAGATATTTCTACAGCTGATAAAGCATGGAAAGTAATGGGTATTGATATCGAGAAAGAACGTCAAGCGAAAAAAGAATTCTTAGAAACTGTTGTACCTCAATGGGTAAAAGAAGCGAAAGCCAATGGCAAATTAGCTGAAGATACCGCAACAAAACAATAAAAAAAGAACCGCACTTTGTAACTAAAGTGTCGAAGTGCGGTCATTTTTAACCATATATTTGAGGTAATCAGAATGAATTTAACTTCTTTAATCAGCAAATCGGCAAAATCCCTCGCATTGCTTGCAATGCTTGCGGCAATGCCAATGGCTGCAAGTGCGGAAGAGATGGCAAAAACACCTGCCTCTCAACTCACTTATGAGCCACAATTGGATAACCAACGTGACCCAAACCAATATTGTGCGAAATGTCACAAATTTGACCAAGTTGATAAAAACCAAACTTTAGATCAATCTGGTGGTGAATTACACTTTGGTAAATTCCACGGCGCACACTTAAATCAAAAAAGCCCTAACACAGGTAAACCGATTAACTGTGTAAACTGTCACGGTAATATTTCGGAAGATCACCGTCGTGGTGCAAAAGATGTGATGCGTTTTGATGGCGATATCTTTGGTGATAAAAAACCAATGTATACCGCGCAAGAACAAAACCAAGTTTGTTTTGCTTGTCACCAACCTGCAAAACTTCGTGAAAAACTTTGGGCGCACGATGTTCACGCAATGAAATTGCCTTGTGCAAGCTGCCACACATTACACCCGAAAGATGATGCGATGAAAGGCATTCAACCGAAAAATCGTGTGAAACTTTGTGTAGATTGCCACGGCGAACAACAAAAACGCAAAGCGGCAAAAGACACACAATCACAAACGCAATCAACCGAACAAAAGGATAAATAATGACAGCTTGTTCACGCCGAAACTTTGTTTCCGGCATGGGGGCATTAATCCTTATGACGGGGACATCAGTTACCTCTTTAGCGAAAGAGGAAAAGGCGGATAAACCGAAACGCTATGCAATGGTACACGACGAAACAGCTTGTATCGGCTGTACCGCTTGTATGGATGCTTGTCGTGAAACAAACCACGTTCCTGAAGGCGTTTCACGTTTGGAAATTCTCCGTAGTGAACCTTACGGCGAATTCCCAAATCAAGAATACGAGTTTTTCCGTCAATCTTGCCAACACTGTACAAACGCCCCTTGCGTGGCAGTTTGTCCGACCGGTGCATCATTTATTGATCCTGAAACAGGTATCGTCGATGTGCATAAAGATCTTTGTGTAGGTTGCCAATACTGTATTGCAGTTTGTCCTTACCGCGTACGTTTCATTCACCCAGTACACCGTACTGCGGACAAATGTAACTTCTGTCGCGATACAAACTTAGCAGCTGGCAAACAACCTGCTTGTGTAGAAGCTTGTCCAACCAAAGCATTAACCTTTGGCGATATGAATGATCCAAGCAGTGCCGTTTCCCGCAAAGTGAAAGAAAAACCGGTTTATCGCACGAAAGTGGAATTAGGTACTCAACCAAATCTTTACCATATTCCATTCCAACACGGGGAGCCAAGAAGATGACATTAGATTATCCTGTTCCGTTTCACACACCTAATTTAGTGTGGGATTCAACAATCGCTATCTATTTGTTCTTACTTGGTATTTCTTCCGGTGCGGTACAATTAGCGATTGCTTATAAACGTAGTCACAAATTAGAAAATCCTAGCAAAAACTGGATTATCCGAGCAGCCGCCGTTTTAGGTTCTGTGCCAACATTAATTGGTTTAACCCTGTTAATTTTCCACTTGGCACGTCCTTGGACATTCTGGAAATTGATGTTTAACTATCAATTCAACTCTGTAATGTCTATGGGGGTAATGTTATTCCAAGTTTATATGCTGTTCTTGGTATGTTGGTGTGCGGTTATCTTCAAAGAAGATATCATGGCGCTCATTCAACGTTTTATGCCAAAACTGGGGTTTGTCGGCAAAATTATCAATGTATTAGAACGTTTAACTGGTCCTGTAGAAGTCATTCTCTTCATCTTAGCTGCTGTGCTAGGGGCTTATACCGGTTTCTTACTTTCAGCATTGATCAGTTACCCAATGTTAAATAACCCTGTTCTACCAGCGTTATTCTTAGCTTCAGGTACCTCTTCAGGTATCGCTGCAACCTTCTTATTTATCCTTATTGCAGGTAAATTAAAAGGTGATAGCCATGAATCACACTTCATTCACAAATTTGAAGTGCCAATTATGGTGACTGAACTTGGTTTATTAATCTGTTTCTTTGTTGGTCTACACTTCGGTGGTGGTCAGAAAGTGGTTGCATTGCACAATGCACTTTCCGGCTTCTGGGGTGCAGTGTTCTGGATTGGGGTATTCTTAATTGGTATCTTAATTCCACTATTTGCCAACCTTGCCGTAAAAGACAACTTAAAATACAACAAGAACTTTATTATCCTTGTGTCAATCTTCGACTTAATCGGGGTTCTCTGCTTACGTTACTTCATCTTGTATGCAGGACAACTTACCGTTGCGTAAGGATAAATTTCTTATTTAATCAAAAGGCGTATACAATACGCCTTTTGTTTATTTAGAAGACTAAAGTGCGGTTAATTTTACGTATGTTTTTCATGCTTAAAATCAACCTCATTTTGTAAAATACAACCTTTAATACTGAAGAATACTATGCTTCCCGAATTCGGATTTCTCTCATTACTCTTTGCCACCACCGCGGCGCTCTTACTTTCCATCGTGCCGCAAATTGGTATTTGGCGAAATAAACCCTCTCTCACCAACACAGCTTGGGGATTAAGTTATTGCTTCGGTATTTTTACGAGCGTTTCAATCGGTATTCTTGCCTACTCTTTTGCAATGGATGACTTCACTTTGGAATACGTGGCAGCGCACTCCAATTCTCAACTACCAACATTTTTTAAAGTCGCCGCCACCTGGGGCGGACATGAAGGCTCCATTTTATTTTGGCTTTTTACCTTAAGTCTTTGGTTAGTGGCTTTTGCCTTTTTCTCTCGCAAAAATGACCGCACTTTTTCTGCACAAACCCTTTCTTTACTCGGCTTAATTTGTCTTGGATTTGCTATTTTCATTTTGTTCTACTCTAATCCATTTGGACGTGCTTTTCCTGCCCCTTCGGAAGGGCGAGATCTCAACCCAATGCTGCAAGATATTGGCTTAATTTTCCATCCACCACTGTTATATGTGGGTTATGTGGGCTTTGCCGTTAACTTTGCCATGTCCATTTCTGCCTTAATCTTTAATCGTTCTGCACAAGCAATCGCGCGTGCGATGCGAGCCTGGGTTCTCGTTTCTTGGTTATTCTTAACATTAGGGATCGTGCTCGGTGCATGGTGGGCATATTATGAATTAGGCTGGGGCGGCTGGTGGTTCTGGGACCCAGTAGAAAACGCCTCTCTTATGCCGTGGTTATTAGGTCTTGCTCTTTTACACAGCTTAATGGTGACTGAAAAACAAGGTGCTTTCAGCTATTGGACAACACTCTTCTCCCTACTCGCTTTTGCATTCAGCGTATTAGGCACATTTATTGTCCGTTCAGGCGCATTAACCTCCGTTCACGCGTTTGCCTTAGATAGTTCTCGCGGTTATGTGTTATTACTCATTTTCTTCTTACTGACTGTCGGCTCGCTCAGTTTATTTGCGCTACGCACAAATACCAACGAAAGTGCGGTCAAATTTCCACTCATTTCTAAAACTGGGGCGATTTTAGGTTTAAACATCGTATTGACCGTGGCCACCGTCAGCACATTCTTAGGCACTTTCTATCCAATGCTATTCCAAGCCATGAATTGGGGAAGTATTTCTGTGGGCGCCCCTTACTTTAATAGCATTTTCTTCCCATTGCTCACGTTAGTGCTTTTTGCCATGGCGGGCACACTTTGCTTAGGCTGGTTTAAAGCCGATAAGAAACATTTTTTCAAACGCTTGTTATTACTCATTCCTGCAGCAGTGATGGCTTATGGCATGATTTGGAATGCGCTACAAAATGACAGTGCGTTACGTTTCCATTTCTTCGCTTATGTACTACTTACTCTCGCTATTTGGGTATTATTCGTCACCTTATGGCAAAATTGGGCAAAAGTAAGACTATCCTATTTTGGGATGATTCTTGCACACTGTGGCGTGGCTATTGCTACAATGGGCGCCGTGATGAGTAGTTACTTTGGCAGTGAATTAGGTGTTAGACTTGCACCACAACAAAGCCAACAATTAGGTCAATTTGAATTCCACTATGATCGTTTTTCCAATGAAATCGGACCAAACTTTACCGCTGAAGTTGCTTTCTTTAACGTGTCAAAACAAGGCAAACCTTACGCTGAAATTGTACCTGAACGCCGCTATTACGACGTTCGTACCATGACCATGAGTGAAGTGGGTTTAGATGCTGGTCTTTGGGGCGATTTATATATTGTGATGGGTGATAACTTGGGCAAAGGTGAATTCACGTTCCGCTTGCATTACAAACCACTTATTCGCTGGTTATGGCTCGGAGGCATTTTAATGGCACTTGGCGCATTATGTTCTGCCATCAATTTGAAGAGAAAACGCGATGAATAAAAAGTTTATTTTGTTTTTACCACTGATTTTATTATTGAGCGTTTGCTTACTGCTTTTTGTTGGTTTGCATAAAGATCCAAAACAAATTGCCTCTGCACTCATTAATAAGCCCGTGCCAGAATTCTATCAAGCAAATTTGCTTGAACCGACTCAAATCGTCAGCCCAAGAGATTTCCCAAAGAAACCTTTCCTGCTTAATGTGTGGGGAAGTTGGTGTGGCTATTGCCAACAAGAACACCCTCTTTTAATGGAAATTTCAAAAGACGTGCTCATTGTGGGCATCGACTATCGTGACAAACCACAAAACGGTATTGCGATGCTCGAACGTATGGGTAATCCATTTATACTTACCATTGACGATAGTCGTGGTGAATTTGCGATGCAATTAGGCGTAGATGGTGCACCAGAGACCTATATTGTCGATGAACACGGCATGATCCGTTATCGTCATTCTGGCTATATGGATCGTGAAACGTGGCTTACCGAAATCAAACCAAAACTTGATGAATTAACAAAAAAGTAAAATGAAAAAATTAACCCGATTTCTGACCGCACTTTTACTGACTTTCGCCCTTTTTGCTCACGCAGAAATGGTGGACACCTATGCGTTTAAAAACCAAGCCGATCGTACTCGTGCTGTTGAACTGGCAAAATCCTTACGTTGCCCACAATGTCAGAATCAGAACTTAGTTGAGTCCAATTCGCCGATTGCTTATGACTTACGTATTGAAGTCTATAAAATGGTGGATGAAGGAAAAACGAATCAGCAAATTATTGATACGATGACTGCACGTTTCGGTAATTTCGTGAACTATAAGCCCCCTTTCCAATGGAATACCGCACTCCTCTGGTTATTACCTATTTTGCTATTAATTGGTGCTTTTGCGTTGATTTTGTTTTCCACTAAAAAATCAGAAGACGAACCTAAACCACTTGAAAATAAACCTTATACAGCGCCTAAAGAAGAAAAAAATGCGGTCAAATTTGAAACCAAATCTGCCATTTGGGTCTTTGCTATTTTGTTGGTTCTTCCTTTAAGTTATTACTTCTCCCTTGATCGTTTTGAGCGTGTTCAACAAGGTGAAAAAGAAATGATTGAGCTTGCCAACAAAAAAGCAGATACATCAATGGTGCATCAAAAAGAAGATATGGTGCTCAAAATTCAAAATAAAATTCGAGAAGATGTGAATAACCCTGAGCTTTGGGCTCAGCTAGGTGACGCCTATATGCAAAATGATGAATTTGATCATGCTCTCATCGCCTATAGCAATGCAGAAAAAATTTCAGGCACAACACCCGCTATTTTAGGCCTAAAAGCGACCGCACTTTATTATCAAGCAGGTCAAAACATCACACCGCAAATCCAGCAAATAATGGATGAAGCGTTAAAACAAGATAAACATGAAATCTCGGTAATCACATTATTGGCGACTGAAGCTTTTAAAAATCATGAAGCCGAAAAAGCCAAAGCTTATTGGCAACAATTATTAGATTCGGGGAATTCTGCCGTGGATCGCCGTACTGTCATCCAACGAATCAAAATGATAGACTATTTTGAAAAAGGACAAACCTCACAATAAGCTATGTCTCATTATTCAGAAAATATCATTATTGGAGCCGGTGCTGCCGGCTTATTTTGTGCCGCACAGTTAGGAAAGCTGGGCAAGCAAGCCACCATTTTTGATAACGGTAAGAAAATTGGCCGAAAAATTTTAATGTCTGGCGGCGGATTTTGTAATTTCACCAATATGGAAATCAGTCCAGACCGTTATATCAGTCAAAACAAGCATTTCGTCAAATCTGCCTTAAAACGTTATACACAATGGGATTTTATTGCTTTAGTCGCTGAGTATGGCATTCCTTACCATGAAAAAGAGTTAGGACAGCTATTTTGTGATAACGGTGCAGAAGATATCGTGAAGATGCTCGGAACGGAATGTGACAAATATGGTGTAAGCATTCAACTACGCAGCGAAGTGAGTGATGTCGAAGCCGTTGAAAACAACCCTAAAGTGCGGTTTAAATTGAAGGTAAATGCGGTTGAATGGCAATGCCAGAATTTAATTATCGCCACCGGTGGGCTCTCCATGCCTGGCTTAGGCGCTTCGCCTTTTGGCTATCAAATTGCAGAACAGTTTGGATTAAATGTGATTCCCCCACGTGCGAGTCTTGTACCGTTCACATGGCGAGAAAGTGAAAAATTCTATGCAGCACTCTCTGGTGTTTCATTAGATGTGGCAGCGACAAATCAAAACAAAACCTTTACTCATCAAATGCTATTCACCCATCGTGGTTTATCTGGGCCTGCCATTTTGCAAATTTCCAATTATTGGCAACCGGGTGAAAGCATTCATTTAGATTTATTGCCCTATAACAACATTCGTCATCATTTGGATGAAATGCGTCAATCTTCACCTAAATTGCAGTTAAAGACTGTATTAAGTCGATTATTACCGAAAAAGTTAATCGAACTTTGGCTAGAACAAGGCTTGATTCAAGATGAAGTGATCGCGAACTTAAGTAAAGTGCAGTTAGAAAATTTAGAGAATTTAATCCACAATTGGCAATTTATACCTAATGGCACTGAGGGCTACCGCACGGCTGAAGTCACAATGGGCGGTGTTGATACCCATGAAATTTCATCCAAAACCATGGAAGCCACAAAGATTAAAGGCCTCTATTTTATCGGTGAAGTGTTAGATGTTGTCGGCTGGTTAGGTGGCTACAATTTCCAATGGGCATGGAGTTCGGCTGCCGTTTGTGCGATGGGAATTGCTGAAGGCTAATCTTTCTCTGCATTAATTATTTTCATTATGAATGAAAAAATCATTACTTTGATCATGAAATATCCTTACGTTAAAATCAGCATACGAAAATAAAAAAGAAGGATATAAACATGACATCAAAAACACTTCCCTTTCACGCTGATACTGTGGGCTCATATTTACGTTCTCAACCTTTAAAAGAAGCTCGTGCAAAATTTGCAGCAGGCGAACTTTCTCGTGAACAATTAACGGAAGTTGAAGATCAAGAAATTGCTAAATTGGTACAAGCTCAGTTAGATGCAGGTATTCAAGTCATCACGGATGGGGAATATCGCCGTGCATTTTGGCATATCGATTTCTTAGAACACTTAAATGGTATTGAAGGTTATCACCCTGAACACGGTTATAAATTTAATGGCGTGGAAACCAAACCTTACAATACTCGCTGCTGCGGTAAAGTATCTTGGAATCCAAACCACCCATTTATCGAACATTTCAAAAAATTAAAAGACATTGTTGGAGATCGTGGCGTCGTAAAATATACCATTCCAAGTCCGAATCAATTAATGTATCCAATTCAATGGGATACGGGCGTTTATGCGACACGTGCAGAATTTGCCAAAGATGTTCAACAAGCTTATAAAGATGCGATCAAAGCCTTCTATGATGCGGGTTGCCGTTATTTACAATTTGATGACGTGTATTGGGGTTCACTCTGTAACAATCACTTAAAACCAGAATTTGAAGCAGATAAAGCACAGGCGCTTGAAAATATTCAAGTTGTATTAGCGGCTAAACCAGCAGATATGGTTATCACAACGCATGTTTGTCGTGGCAATTTCCGTTCAACCTATTTATTAACTGGCGCATACGATCCTATTGCGGATGCGTTATTCGGCCAAACCCAATACGATGGCTATTTCCTTGAATATGATGATGAGCGTTCTGGTGGGTTTGAACCATTAAAACACTTTGCTAATAATCCACACAAAGGTCGTATTGTATTAGGCTTAATCAGTTCAAAATTCCCTGAATTAGAAGATAAAGCGGCTATTAAAGCTCGCATTGAAGAAGCAACTAAATATGTTCCACTTGAACAGCTTTGCTTAAGCCCACAATGTGGTTTTGCGTCAACTGAAGAAGGAAATATCATGACGGAAGCACAGCAATGGGCAAAAGTCCGTTATGTTGAAGAAATTGCCAAAGAAGTATGGGGTGAAGATTAATTCTTTTCATATCTGATGTTAAAAACACACTGTTTTTTAACCGCACTTTTATAATCTGAGTGCGTAGCAATACGCTCTTTTTTACTGCTTCCTTTCAACAAATAAAAAAAGCTGATGTAATTTACATCAGCTTTTTCATTATCAATTTATCACTAGATTTGCGTTAAATCGACGTTTTTAGTTTCTTTTGAGGCTAATAATGCTAACAAGGTTAAGAATGCATTAATGGCTAAATAAATCCCTACACCCATTAAGCCATAAAGTGCATTGATTTTTAATGAAATCATTGCCGCAATAGTGGCCCCGATAATCGATGCAATATTGTAGGCTAAAGAAGCACCAGAATAACGTACTTCCGTTGGGAATAATTCAGGCAATAACGCCGCCATTGGGCCAAATGTCATGCCCATTAATGCCATACCAATTACTAAGAAAGCAAATACAGAAGTTGGTGTACCGTTTCCAAGGAATAATGGCATACATAATGCAAAAATTAAGATGCTGACCGTTGTCCAAATCAACCATTTACGACGACCGATTTTATCGGCATAAAGACCTGAAATGCTGATAAAAATCGCAAAAACGATCGCACTCATTAAAAGTAATCCCGTGAAGGTATTGGCAGGAATGCCTAACCCCATAGGATAGCCCGCTTCTGAAAGGGTTGCCGGTGTACGAGAATACGCTTGAGCAAAGGCAGTCATAATATAGAACAAGGAATAAGTCGCCACCATAATAAAGGTACCAATCACCATCGGTTTAAAGTGTTTAGTAAATACCACACTCACCGGTGCTTTTAATTTTTTCCCTTTTTCTTCCGCTTCAACGAAGACATGGCTCTCATGTAAAGTTAAACGAACATACAACCCAACTAAAACTAAGGCTAAAGAAGAAACAAACGGGATACGCCATGCCCACTCAACAAGGGCTTGTTGCCCCCAGAAATAGCTCACTAAGAAGAAGGTTGCATTAGCCACAAATAAACCAATTGGTGCACCTAATTGAGGGAATGTGCCATACCAAGCACGTTTTCCTTCTGGCGCATTTTCTGTTGCCACTAAAGCGGCACCACCCCATTCACCACCAAGACCAATACCTTGACCGACACGGCAAATACATAACAAAATCGGTGCCCAAATACCAATTTGAGAATAAGTCGGCAACAAGCCGATAACGACCGTAGATCCGCCCATTAAAACCAAAGAGGCGACCAAGGTTTTCTTACGACCGATCTTGTCACCAAAGTGCCCAAATAAAGCGGAGCCAATGGGACGAGCAAAGAACGCTAAAGCTAATGTCGAAAGAGAAAGCAAATCATCTGAAAGCGGATCGCCACTATGGAAGAATTGCGTGTTAAAAACTAATACTGCAGCCGCTGCATAGATATAATAATCGAAGAATTCAATTGCAGTACCCACCATGGATGCCAAAGCAACCTTAAATGGATCATTACGAAGTTGTGAGGACATTTTGCTTCCTTAAGAGTCAAATAAAATGAAAGGGCTAAATCCTAGCATTTCTCTTAAGGTTGAGCAATTTTTAATGCGATATTTTCGATTTTTTCAGCAAAATATGTCGGATTTTCTAAATGTGCATTATGACCAGCATCAGGAATAATCGTTAAATCAAGTTGATTATCCTCTGCCATTTGACGAAACTTCTGATCTCGTTCACCACAAAAATAAAAAAATGGCAGCAAACTTGACCGCACTTTCTCTCGGAAATCAGGCTGCTTGGCAAGACTAGTGGCTAATAACATATGACCAATATTTGCCCCACAATTGGCTTTTCGCTTTTCAATTAATGCCTTACGTTGCGGTTCATTTAAATGAGAAAAAACAGGTTGTTGATACCAATCTTCGAGCACGGTTTCAGGCTTTTCATGAAAAAAACACTCAGCCCACATTTCGTCATTGACCAAACGACTTTGCTTTTCTTGCTCAGACTGTAAACCTAAATTCGCCCCTTCTAAAATGACGGCCTTTAAATGCCCTATTTTCACTTTCGCTTGCAGTGCATAATATTGTGCGATTCGTCCACCAAGTGAATAACCGATTAAGATATAAGGCTCATTTTTTATGAGATGTTGAATTTGTTCTTCAAGGCACTGAGCGGTTTGCTCAAAATCTTCAACAGCAACAGCTTTATTCTCGCCATGAAACGGTAAATCGAGAGAGAGACAACGAAAGTGCGGTAGATTTTCGATGACTTTTTGCCAATCTGATTTCGTACCTAATAAACCATGAAGAAAAACAAGATTCATCATAATAATGCCATATAAAGAAATCCCCTCTATATAAGAGGGGAAAGAAATTATTCACCAACCACCGCGTGGCTGATTTGTTCAATCAAGCGCTTATAGGTTGCGCTGCCATCACTTGGGTTTGTTTTGATTTCAATTAATGTCGCACGGCGGCGAGTATAAGCTTGTTTTAACACGGAGCTTAAATCTGCCCAGGTGTAAGGCAGGGCATATTTTAAGCCAAACATTGCCGCGACTTGAGAGAAATCACCATTATGTGGCAAGCGATAGAACTGCTCTTTCACCTCTTCATCTACCGGCAACATATCGAAGATCGCACCACCATTATTGTTAATCACAAAAATAATAGTTGGTTGAGTCACATTCTTAAATAAGGCTAAAGAGTTTAAATCATAAAGCGTAGACGTATCACCAATCATGGCGACCACAGGTTGATCTGCACCGATACCAATACCTGCAGCCGTTGCTAATAAGCCATCAATCCCACTTGCACCACGGTTAGTGAAAATCGGATACCCTTCAGGCAATTTGGTTAAAGCATCAACCAAACGTACAAAAAGACTGTTTCCTAAGAACAAAATACCGTTGTAAGGTAAAACACGTTCAATATGATGTGCTAATGAGGCTTCATTAAGATTGCCACCAACTTGTTGTTCGATAAAGGTTGCACAGAATTTTGAAAGCGCAAGTGGCTCGAGTAACCAAGGTTTTTGACGCAATGGCGGATGTGCACGCAACCAATGATGAGCTTTGGCGTTAAAGCGAGTTTGCGTATGGTGATTAGGATCAACTGCATTTTGACTTTGCTCCACCACCCAAAATTCGCCTTGGAACTCCGCTAAGAATTGGTTAATACGTTTACTGATAAAACGAGAACCAAATTGAATCACGATATCAGCTTGAAGTAATTTTTGCTTCACGGTTTGGTTTGCTAGCCAAATATCCTCATAAGGCATGAGCGGTTCAACACCGGATTGAATATCCGTAAGCAAAATCCACCCCATGGTATTTGCCCATGAGTTAATACCCATTGCTTGTTCAGGCGTTAATTGCCCTGCCACAATCACACCACGTTTTGTACGCCAGCTATCCCAATTCTCATGCATCAACACTTCTTGTTGCAATGGTTGATGATCAACCCAATTTTTAGGCTGACTTAACCAACGTTGAATTGGCATTAACCATGGATGAGCATCAATTTCTTGATCTTGGGCATTATAAAGTGGCTCAGCAAAAGGTACATTAATATGCACCACGCCTGGTTGTTGCTTTTGTTTATAGCAAGCTTGTTCTAACGTAGAAATTAACCATTTCGCCGCATAATCGGCTTGAGGCTTCGGTAAATTGACACTTGCCACTGGGTAATCAGCAAACATATTTTGTTGCACGATCGCTTGATTCGCACCACATTCCCACAATTCAGGTGGTCGATCGGCAGTAAGAATAATTAAATTCACGCCTGTTTGGCGAGCTTCAATAATCGCTGGATATAAATTTGCTGCCGCAGTCCCTGAGGTGACAATCACGGCAACAGGTGCTTGCGTGGATTTTGCAATACCCAAAGCAAAAAAGCCTAAGCCACGTTCATCAAAGTGACTATGGCACGTTGCTCGAGAGGCATTTTGTAAACGCACAGCTTCTAGCGTTAAAGGTGTTGATCGTGAACCTGGCGCAATACAAAAGTGACTCACCCCTTGGCGAACCAAGGTTTCTAAGATCACCTTTGACCAACAACGATTAAATACGCTTACAGACATTCTTCTTATTCTCCGTTATTCTCTGCAAACAGGGAAATGAGCCCTGCCGCTTTACGTTCAATTTCCAACCACTCTTCTACAGGTTGTGAGCCTTCTACAATACCGGCTCCAGCAAATACACGCACTTGTTTTTCTTCGATAAAAGCCGAACGAATGGTGACACAAAATTCTGATAGATGTTGATTCATCACACCTAATGTACCGGCATACCAACGACGATCAAAGGTTTCTATTTCAGCCAAGGCTTTCTTCGCTTGCTGCTGTGGTAAGCCGGATACAGCCGCCGTTGGATGGATCGCTTTCAGCAAATCGGCATCCGTACAAACTGCGGTCAATTTTGCTTGCATTTTTCTAATTAAATGCTGCACTTTGCGTAGTGACTTTAATGCGACATCATCAACAGTAATTTGTTCCACTAAGTGACTGATATTTTGTGAAATATCTTCAACCACCAACCAGTTTTCATTGAGGTTTTTTTCATCATTTAACAGCCAATTCGCACGTTCGTCATTTTCACTCGGATTATCACTAACAGGTGCTGTCCCTGCAAGCGCTTCCGTGAATAACTGACGATCATCACGTGCAAATAAGCGTTCTGGTGTCGATCCCACAAAACAGTTTTGAGCATTATCTGCCCATAAAAAATGGTAACAACCACTATTTTTTGCTTGGCTTGCAGCAAGAAAATCTTTTCCGTTTAGCTCACCCTGAATACCAAACACGGTTTCATTTGCCAAAACGAGCTTAGTTAATTCACCCTGTCGAATTCGAGTGAGTGCTTGATTGACCCAGTTACACCAGGTATCTTGATTCGCTTTTGGCTCTACACTTTCGATGGTTAATTGATTAAGCGGTGAAAGTACGGTCATTTTTTCAAATGAATTCAAAATCATTTTTGCCGAATCAAGCTCATTTGGATCAACAAAAACTGAAACCACGGTCTCACCATTTTGCTGTTCAATTAAAACTTGCGGCAAAATAAACTGACTTTCACCTTGGAACTGTAAACCGCCCACTAACGGGAAATTGTGCTCTTGAATAAATTGCTGTGCCAAATTCACATCTGAAAATGACCGCACTTTCCCTACGGCAGCGACGGTTTTATCTTCATCACGAAAACGTAAATAAAATTGTGGATAAACAAGCTGTCCTTTCATCCATGCCAAAAGATCAACACCCAATTTCATCTTCATCTGAAGACGTGCAATAGCAGGTTGCTGATCAGTTATCGCCAAAGTTTCAAATTGGCGAATTAGCTCAGATTTAGCTTGTTCTAAAGGGCCCATGAAAAATAATAAAACACAAAAAAATTAGCCCATATTCTACCGCACTTTAATACATTCAAAAAATTTTTTTATTAAATCTTTTCAAGATAAGAATTTAAGCGTAAATTAGACACAATTTTTGAATGAAAATCTAATTATCATAGGATGTTACTAATGAGATCTTTTCCGAAATCAGACAAATTAGAGCACGTTTGCTACGATATTCGTGGACCGGTTCACAAAGAAGCTTTACGCCTAGAAGAAGAAGGCAATAAAATTTTAAAACTTAATATCGGCAACCCTGCCCCATTTGGTTTTGAAGCGCCAGATGAAATTTTAGTCGATGTCATCCGCAACTTACCTTCTGCACAAGGTTATTGCGATTCCAAAGGTTTGTATTCTGCACGTAAAGCTATCGTGCAATACTATCAGTCTAAAGGTATTCATGATGCGACAGTAAACGATGTGTACATCGGGAACGGTGTATCTGAATTGATTACCATGTCCATGCAAGCCCTTCTTAATGATGGTGATGAGGTATTGGTTCCAATGCCGGATTATCCATTATGGACGGCGGCGGTAACGTTAGCGGGCGGAAACGCGGTACATTATTTATGTGATGAAGAAGCGGGTTGGTTCCCTGCTATTGATGATATTCGCGCGAAAGTCAATGCCAAAACCAAAGCTATCGTAGTGATCAACCCGAACAACCCGACGGGTGCGGTTTATAGCAAAGAGTTACTCGAAGAAATTATCCAAGTCGCACGTGAAAATAATCTCATTATTTTTGCGGATGAAATTTATGACAAAATTCTCTACGATGGTGCTGTCCACCATCATATTGCAGCCCTTGCACCAGATGTATTAACCATTACATTCAATGGCTTATCAAAAGCATATCGTGTTGCGGGTTTTCGTCAAGGTTGGATGATTTTAAATGGGCCGAAACAACATGCTAAAGGCTATATTGAAGGCTTAGATATGCTAGCGTCTATGCGTTTATGTGCAAACGTACCAATGCAGCACGCCATTCAAACAGCATTAGGCGGCTATCAAAGTATTAATGAATTTGTTCAACCGGGTGGTCGTTTGCTGGAACAACGCAATAAAGCCTATGATTTAATTACTCAAATCCCTGGTATTAGCTGCGTAAAACCAATGGGGGCAATGTATATGTTCCCGAAACTCGACATCCAAAAATTCAACATTCATAGTGATGAAAAATTTGTGCTCGATTTATTACGTAAAGAGAAAGTACTTCTCGTGCATGGTAAAGGATTTAACTGGCACTCACCGGATCACTTCCGTGTGGTGACACTTCCTTATACCGGTCAATTAGAAGAAGCCATTGGCAAATTGGCGCGATTCTTAGAAACTTATCGTCAATAATAAAAAAGAGCGGTTAATTAACCGCTCTTTTTTTATTTCATGATTTATAACTATGCCCAGAAATAACGCACCACATGGAAGAAAATAGGTGCGGAGAAACAAAGTGAATCCATTCGATCTAAAATACCACCATGGCCACTGATCATATTCCCCCAGTCTTTCACACCCATACTGCGTTTCATTGCCGACATCACGAGTCCACCTAAGAATCCCATTAAGCAAATTAACAGACTCATTAAAAAGGCTTGCCATGCATAAAATGGTGTCATCCAATGAAGTAGCATACCTAATAAACTTGCGCTTAATACCCCACCAACAAAACCTTCTACCGTTTTGGATGGTGACAAGGTTGGCGCAATTTTATGTTTACCGAAGAGTTTACCCCAAACGTATTGCAACACATCACTTGACTGTACTACCAAGATTAAGAAGATCATTAATAAAAGATTTTTTCCTTCATAACCTGAGATATCAAGTGTCAATAAAGCGGGGATATGTGAAATACAGAATACGCTAATCATCAATGCCCACTGAATTTTCGTAGAACGATCTAAGAAATTCGCTGGGTCACCCAGTAATGCTGAAAGAATCGGTAAAAATAAGAAGCCATATACGGGAATAAAGATAGTAAACATACTAAACCAATCAATGGCGACTAAAAAATATTGCAATGGCAAGATCACATAAAAACAGGCTGCGAGTGCAAGATGATCGCCTCGACGAATATTCAACAGAGAAAGAAACTCACGCAATCCCATAAATGAAATAATCAAAAAGAGCCCAATCACGCCATAAAAGCCTAATAAACTCGCAATAAAGATAATACCAATCATCACCCACCAAGCATTGATGCGTGCATTCAGGTTATCAATAACGCTATTCGGTGTATCCACGCCCGCTCTGCGTTTTAAAACATATCCCACTGTGGAAGCAAAAATTAAGGCGATAAATAAACCACCGAAGAGTTGCCATATTTCTGTCATCATTTACTCCTAAGATTTGCCTTTTTCACTGATGTTTAAACTTAATAATGCCGATTGTGCACGTGTTAAAAATTCACCTTTAGTCTCATCTGTCCCAATTTTTAATGGTTCACCGACATAAAGATCACATAACAACGGGATCGGTAAAATAAAGCCTTTTGGTAAAACATTATTCATATTGCTAATCCAAACTGGCACAAATTCACAATTAGGATTTTCTTTTGCTAAATAAAACAATCCACTTTTAAATGGCTGAAGTGGCAAATCATCATCCGTTTTACGGGTTCCTTCAGGAAAAAGAATAAGCGAATCATTCTCCAAGGCTTCCGTCATTTGTCGTATTGCCGCTTGTGGATCTTGGCTATTACGCTCAATCAGTAACATATTAAACACTTTATTGGCTAGAAAACGACGAATTGCGCCTTTCGTCCAATAATCTTTGCCTGCAACAGGACGCGTTTGTTTTCTCACTTCATAAGGTAATGAAATCCAAAGTAAGATGAAATCACCATGGCTGTTATGATTGGCAAAATAGACACGATGCCCTTCTGAAGATTGTTCAGCTATCGCTGCTTGAGGTCGAACACCTGTAATAAAAGAGGCAAAACGACACAATAAAAAATCGATTAATCTCGCGATCATATTTACTCCTATTACTCTGCTACTTCCGCTAATCCATTTTTTACTCGCTTAATACAAGTCACGATGAGCAAGATAATCAGGATATTTGCTACCCACCAGAAAAATGAATGCAAACTACCACTCACCGCATAGAGTAAACCGAGCACACCAAACACAAATGCACGATCGCTTTTACCCATTGGGCCATCATAACGACGCGTTTTGCCTTGAACTTGCCCCAAAATACCACATAACTCACTCAACGCGGCAAGCCAAATAATACTTGAGATTTGAACGCCATCAAAAGGCGCGACAAAAGCAAAAGGAAGGTAAAGTGCTGCATCAGAGACGACATCAGTAATTTCATTAAGATAACCCCCTAATCGACTTTTTTGATTAAATTCACGTGCTAGCATGCCATCAACAGCATTTAACGCCATACGCAAAAACAACCAAATAGGAATAAGGAAGAAAAGAGTGGAAAATGTCGGGAATAGTGCGAGAACCACACCTAATAAAATTGAAAGTAAGCAAGCAATTAGCGTAACTTGATTTGCTGTTACGCCTTTTGCTGCTAATTGTCTAACTAAAGGCCGAAGTAAATTCTGAAATTTGGGTTTTAAGGCATAGATACTCATCTACCATCTCCTTGTTTTTATTAGTAAACATAAAAATTTCGCTAATAATAGAATAGTATAGAGTATTACTCAAGTTTTTATTCATCCATATAACCTAGACTTCTTAAGGCGCGTTCATCGTCTGCCCAACCAGACTTCACTTTAACCCAAAGTTCAAGGTGTACTTTATTATCAAATAAGCGTTCCATGTCAGCGCGCGCTTCCATACCAATGGTTTTAATTTTTTGCCCTTGAGCACCAATCACCATTTTCTTTTGGCCTTCGCGCTCAACTAAAATCAAACCATTAATTTCGTAAGTACCACGCTCATTTACTTTGAATTGTTCAATTTCAACGGTCACAGAATAAGGTAATTCTTCACCAGTAAAACGCATCAATTTTTCACGGATAATTTCTGACGCCATAAAACGTTGTGAACGATCGGTCACGTAATCTTCAGGGAAGTGATGAACACCTTTACGTAAGGACTGACGAACAATTTTCTCTAATTGATGCACATTATTACCACGTTGTGCAGAAATCGGCACAATGTGCGCAAAATCAAACTTACTGCCTAAATCAGTAATAAATGGCAACAAATCATCTTTATTCTTGACGTTATCAACTTTGTTGATGGCGAGTACAACAGGTGCTTTGGCGTTACGTAATTTGTTTAACACCATTTCATCATCGGCATTCCAATGTGTGCCATCCACGACGAAAATAATAAGATCCACATCACCGATCGCTGAGCTTGCTGCGCGGTTCATTAAACGGTTAATCGCTCGTTTTTCTTCGATATGAAGTCCCGGCGTATCTACATAAATTTCTTGGTAGATGCCTTCCGTTTTAATTCCCACAATACGGTGACGCGTGGTTTGCGCCTTGCGGGAAGTAATCGAGATTTTTTGACCCAAAATTTTGTTTAACAGGGTGGATTTCCCTACATTTGGGCGGCCTACAATGGCAATAAAACCACAATAGGTCTCTTGTTCTTGATTTAATTCGGTCATTTTATTTCCAATATTTTTAAAATTTGTTCTGCGGCCGCTTGTTCTGCTTTACGGCGGCTAGAACCTTTTGCAATAAAAGTGCGGTCAATATTTGGTACGTTTTTTACCGTACATTCCACTGTGAAGATTTGGCAATGTGCTTCACCTTCAATTTTTATTACTTCATAGGTTGGTAAAGCGAAATGCTTACCTTGTAAATACTCTTGTAAACGCGTTTTGGCATCTTTTTGGTTATCGCCTGGCTTAATTTCAGCCAATAAGGTTTTATACCAACTACGCACAATATCTGCCGCTTTATCAAAGCTTGAATCCAATGCCATTGCGCCAATTACCGCTTCAACACAATCGGCCAAAATAGATTCGCGACGAAATCCCCCACTTTTCAATTCACCTGAACCTAAGGACATATAGTCCCCAAGCTCAAAATTGCGGGCAATCATCGCCAGAGTTGGCTCTCGAACTAATGTTGCACGCATTCTGCTAAGTTCACCTTCATTACAACGAGGGAATTGATGATAAAGCGCATCAGCAATGACATAATTAAGAATAGAATCACCTAAAAATTCTAGGCGTTCATTATGTTGAGTGGAGGCACTGCGGTGTGTCAGTGCCAATTTTAAGTTTTTTAGATCGGAAAATTGATAACCAATTTTTCGTTCTAGTCGATCTAAATGGCTCATATTAATTAATTTTTGTAAAGAAACGGTCTAAACGGAAGCCTGTAGGCCACTCATTTGGTTCTTTTTCTAAACTCATCCAAATATAAGTGGCTTTACCCACGATATTTTTTTCTGGTACAAATCCCCAAAAACGGCTGTCATCACTATGATCACGGTTATCGCCCATTACAAAATATTGTCCTTCAGGCACAATCCATTCCGCAGTAGGTAAGCCTTCCTGTGGATAGAATTCAATACCCGAATAACGGCGCATTGGTTCTACTAAAATTGTGTGTGTCACGTCACCGATTTCCAAATATTCCACTTGCGTTGGGAAGGCTGGATTTGTAGGTTCTTGTTTGTATTCAAACGCTTTAGTTTGGCAATCTACTTCACAAGGTTTGCCATCTTTACCATAAACCAGCGTTAAAGCACTTTTTTCAACATCAAGGATAATACGGTCACCGCCTTTACCCACAATACGTTTGATGTAATCCACACCTGACATATTGTTTTTAGATGTTAACGCAAGATTTTCAGCATACGCTGCTCTCGTTGCACCTAAGCTAGTACGAAGTAGCGCCTGCTCTGGTGCTTTAAACACGATTACATCTCCACGTTCTGGTTTGTTACCTTCAATAATCGTATTTTGGAAAATTGGGTCTTTAATACCATAAGTATATTTATTAACAACGAGGAAATCCCCTACGCGCAATGTTGCTTCCATTGATCCAGATGGAATTTGGAATGGTTCAAAAATAAATGAACGCACAAGGAATACCACGGATAACACAGGGAAAAGAGAAGAAATAAATTCTGAACCTTCTGAAATTGGCTCAATTTTCGCTTTTTCTTCATCCGTTAATGCTTTGCCTGAACGTTGTTCTGCTCGTGCGATTTGACGACGACGTCTTGGCATCACCGCAAAACGATGATAACACCATAAAATGCCAGAAAGTGCGGTCAAAATCAGCAATAAAATGCTAAATGTGTTAGGCAGTTGGAAATGGTCTAACGCTTTCCAACCGGCAAATCCCACGGCTAACAACAGAATAAAAAATACATTCGACATAGCTCTTTCCTATTTATCTTTACCAACGTGTAAGATCGCTAAAAACGCTTCTTGCGGTACTTCCACGTTACCTAAAGATTTCATTCGTTTTTTGCCTTCTTTCTGTTTCTGTAAGAGTTTTTTCTTACGGCTCACGTCACCACCATAACATTTTGCTAATACGTTTTTACGCAATTGTTTCACCGTTGAACGCGCAATAATGTGGTTACCAATCGCGGCTTGAATCGCGATATCAAATTGTTGACGAGGAATCAGCTCGCGCATTTTTTCAACTAACTCACGACCACGATAAGGGGCATTATCTTTGTGAACAATTAATGCTAACGCATCAACACGATCACCGTTGATCATAATATCCACGCGCACCATGTCTGCTGCTTGGAAACGTTTGAAACCATAATCCAAAGACGCATAACCACGCGATGTTGATTTCAAGCGGTCGAAGAAATCTAATACTACTTCGCCCATTGGGATTTCATAAGTTAACGCAATTTGGTTACCGTGATACACCATATTTGTTTGTACGCCACGTTTTTCCACGCAAAGGGTTATCACGTTACCTAAGAATTCCTGTGGTACCAACATATTACATTCCGCGATAGGCTCACGAATTTCTGAAATATTATTCAATGGCGGTAATTTCGCTGGACTATCCACATAAACCACTTCACCATTGGTCATTTCGACTTCATAAATTACTGTTGGTGCTGTAGTAATCAAATCAAGATCATATTCACGTTCTAAACGCTCTTGAATGATCTCCATGTGTAAAAGCCCTAAGAAACCACAACGGAAACCAAAACCTAAAGCGGTTGAATTCTCTGGTTCATAGAAAAGTGATGCATCGTTTAGGCTTAATTTACCCAACGCATCACGAAAAGCTTCATAATCGTCAGAGCTAACTGGGAATAAACCAGCATAAACCTGCGGTTTTACTTTCTTAAAGCCTGGCAATACATGGCTTGCTGGATTGTGTTGATGGGTTAAGGTATCCCCTACTGGCGCACCTAAAATATCTTTAATTGCACAAACAACCCAACCTACTTCGCCGGTATTTAATACGGTCGTATCCACTTGTTTTGGCGTAAAAATCCCTAAACGATCAACGTTGTAAGCCTGTCCGGTAGACATTACTTTGATTTTATCGCCTTTACGCAACACACCATTTTTAATACGAACCAATGACACCACGCCTAAATAGTTATCGAACCAAGAGTCAATAATCAATGCTTGTAACGGTGCATCAGGATCACCTTCTGGCGCGGGAATCTTTGCAACAATTTCTTCTAATACATCTTCGATACCCACACCGGTTTTAGCTGAACAACGCACAGCCTCCATCGCATCAATACCGACGATGTCTTCAATTTCTTCTGCAACACGTTCAGGATCCGCTGCCGGTAAGTCGATTTTATTTAAAATCGGCACGACTTCTAAATCCATTTCAATGGCGGTATAGCAGTTTGCCAAGGTTTGTGCTTCTACACCTTGTCCTGCATCCACAACTAACAATGCCCCTTCACAAGCCGCAAGAGAACGCGATACTTCATAAGAGAAGTCCACGTGTCCTGGTGTATCAATAAAGTTTAATTGGTATGTTTCACCGTCTTTGGCTTGATAATTTAAAGTTACGCTCTGCGCTTTAATGGTAATACCGCGCTCACGCTCAAGATCCATGGAATCCAACACTTGCGCTTCCATTTCACGATCCGAAAGGCCTCCACAGGTCTGAATTAATCGGTCAGAAAGGGTCGATTTACCATGGTCAATATGGGCAATAATAGAAAAGTTGCGAATATTCTTCATAAATAGATTAGTTTTCTCAAAAATCATTAAATTTAACTGGCGGATTGTACCTGAAAAGCGTGGAAATCGCTAGGGATGAAAGGGAAAAGTGCGGTCAAATTTTCAAACCTTTTAGATAAAACAAAACCCCGAATTACTTCGGGGTTTCTTTTTTCATTCAAACTGAAATTATAGGCTTTCAGTGAAAGTACGAGTAATAACGTCACGTTGTTGTTCTGGCGTTAAAGAGTTGAAACGTACTGCGTAACCAGAAACACGGATAGTTAATTGAGGGTATTTATCCGGGTTGTTTACAGCATCTTCTAAAGTTTCACGACGTAATACGTTTACGTTTAAGTGTTGACCACCTTCAACTTTAACAGTTGGTGCTACGTTTACCGGTAATTCACGGTATTCGATTTGGCCTAATTCGCTCACTGCTACTACTTGGTCTTCTGCGAATTCAGCTTTTGCACATAAACAACGAGCTTCATTTTTTTCGCTGTCTAATAACCAGAATGAGTTTAAAAGATTGTCATTTGCTGCTTGAGTAATTTGAATACCTTTGATCATAAAGTGCCTCCTAATTTGGCGGTTGTATATTTATTAAACTGTGCAAATTTTATCAAACTATTTGAAGAATTCAATTAATTTTGACCTAAAACAGGTTCTTTTTTCTGACTAATTTTTAAAAATTGATCTAGATTAAAGTTTCTGACACTGCAAGGCCTCAATACACTATCTCATTTAACAAAATATTAACATAACTTCAGATAAAGCCTTTCTAAGCAATTTCATTTATAATGTGCTCAAGCTTATCCAATAAGGAAATACAGAATGAAAACCTGGACAGATGTTATCGGTCAAGAGAAAGAAAAACCTTACTTTAAACACATTTTACAACAAGTCCATCAAGAGCGACTCGCGGGAAAAACCATTTACCCACCGCAAGACGAAGTGTTTAATGCCTTTAAATATACGGCATTTGATGAGGTGAAAGTCGTCATCTTAGGGCAGGATCCCTACCATGGACCAAATCAAGCGCACGGTTTAGCTTTTTCGGTGAAACCTGAGGTTGCTATTCCGCCTTCTCTACTGAATATGTACAAAGAATTGGCTAACGATATCCCAGGTTTTAAAATGCCAAATCATGGCTACTTGGTGAAATGGGCGGAGCAAGGTGTACTGTTGCTTAACACCGTGCTAACGGTAGAACGTGGCATGGCACATTCACATGCTAAATTTGGTTGGGAAGTTTTTACAGATCAAGTGATTGCAGCACTTAATGAACACCGTGAAAAAGTCGTATTTTTACTTTGGGGAAGCCATGCTCAGAAAAAAGGGCAATTTATTGATCGCAATCGTCATTATGTTTTAACTGCCCCACACCCTTCTCCACTTTCGGCACATCGTGGTTTTCTAGGATGTCATCATTTTTCTAAAACTAACGAATATTTAAAACAAAATGGTTTAAGTGAAATTGATTGGCAAGTTTAAGATTGCGACTCAACATCAAGCGGGAGATTCTTTTCCCGCTTTTCTCCCTTTTTCTGCTCTCGTCTTTTTTTAAAAAAATCACTCAATTTCTGACCGCACTTTTCTGCCAGCACGCCAGAGGTAATTTCTAGTGTGTGATTCATTTTATAATCATCAAAGAAGTGGAAGCGAGAACCTACAGCCCCCGTTTTATAATCTGATGCACCGAAGACTAATCGTTTAATCCGGCTATGTAAAATCGCGCCCGCACACATGGTACAAGGCTCAAGGGTGACATAGAGTGTGGTATTGAGCAGACGATAATTTTGAATATTTTGCGCTGCGTTACGCAATGCGACAATTTCAGCGTGAGCGGTCGGATCATTTTCAATGATAGATAAATTCCAGCCTTCACCTAGGATATTTCCTTCATCATCCACCAACACCGCCCCAACAGGAATCTCGCCAAGTGCTTCTGCTCGATCAGCAAGCATCAGGGCGTGTTGCATAAATTTCTCGTCTAAATCTGACCGCACGTTGAATGCCTAAACTGAGAAAGGATATTTGATTGGTTCGTGAGATTGATAACCCACCACCTTGAAATCATCCATTGTTACCCAAGTTTCAAGATCTTCAAGGGTTTTAATATCAGGATTAATTTCTAATTGTGGTGACGGGAATGGTTCACGTTTTAATTGCACATCACGCATTAACTCAAGTTGGTCTTCATAAATATGTGCATTTACAATTTTATGATATGCCTTACCCGGTTTATTACCAGTAATTTGCGCCATTAATGCAAGGAAAGTAAAGACTTGAATTTGATTGAAGTTTAAGCCAAGTGGCACATCACAAGAGCGTTGGTAACTCGTTAAGTGCAATGTATCACCTACTAAAGAGAAAGTATGTGTGTGCATACAAGGGCGCAAACAGCCAAGATCAAATTCACCCGGGTTAAAGAAAGTCAGGATTTCGCCACGATCATCAATACCTCGACTTAAATTATTCACAATTTTACGAAGTTGATCGATGGTTTCACCATTCGGTTTACGCCATGCTCGGCCTTGCACACCATAAACACGGCCCATATCATCGGCGCCTTTACGATGTGGATTAGCAAGCCAAGCGGCATTTTCATTGGCATTGGCATCCCATGTTTTGGTGCCAAGCTTACGGAAATCTGCCGCATTGTCATAACCACGGATATAACCTAAAAATTCCGCAATCGCCGCTTTCCAATAGCTTTTACGCGTGGTAATTAAGGGGAATTGGTTATTGCCAACATCATATTCTAGATCCGCATTAATCACTGTTAGGCAACGCTTACCAGTACGCTCATTAGCAACCCACTCACCTTCATTTACAATACGTCGGCAAAGATCTAAATATTGTTTCATAAAAACTCCTTACTAATGAACCGCACTTTTCGAGCGATTGTATGCCCATGCCATAATTAATCCACCGCCAATAATCATCGGCAAACAAAGCGCTTGTCCACGTGTCATGATGCCTAAGAAAGATTCCACTTCAGGCTCACGGACATATTCAACGATAAAACGGAAAATCCCGTAACAAATCAGGAATAATCCAGCCACTGAACCCACAGGACGAGGCTTTTTAATAAAGACATTCAGAATAATAAACAGCACGAAACCTTCTAAGAATGCTTCATAAAGCTGTGAAGGATGGCGTGGTAATAACAATGGATCATTTGGGAAAATCATGGCCCACGGCACATCCGTTTCTCGCCCCCAAAGTTCTAAATTGATGAAGTTACCAATTCGTCCCATCCCTAAACCAAATGGAATCAAGGGCGCCACGAAATCTGCCGTTTGCCAGAAGCTTCTTTTTTGAGAATAAGAGGTCCAAATCATTGAGATAATCACCCCAATTAATCCACCATGGAATGACATTCCCCCTTCCCAAACACGAAATAAATACAGCGGATCTTGCACAAAATGATCAAAATTATAGAAGAAGACATCCCCAATGCGACCACCTAAGAACACGCCCATAAAGCCATTAAAAAGTAACGTATCCACTTGATCCACAGTCCAACCACTATTTGGTTGATTGGCACGACGAACCGCTAGCCAGCGCGCAAAGATAAAGCCTAATAGATACATTAAGCCATACCAACGCAGCCCTATATTGCTATTACCAAAAGTAAAAATAGTCGGATCAAAATGCGGAAGCATCAAAAATTCTGAATTCATAACATTCCTTATTTAATAAACATATCAACTGCGATCGCAACTAATAGCAAGGCAAAGCCTTTTTTCAAGGTTGGGACAGGGAGTTTGGAGGTGGCTGTTGCCCCTAGTTTAGAAGTGAAGAATGAAGTGCCCGTAATACCAAGCACGGCAGGCAAATAAACATAGCCTAGGGAATAATCTGGCATGGTAGGATTACCCCAACCACTCACCATAAAACTCAACATGCCTGATAAACCAAGAAGTGCCCCACAGAATGCAGAAGAACCGATGGCTTTTTTCATATCAATCCCGCGGGAATTTAAAAATGGCACGATAAAACCACCACCGCCAACGCCTGCTGCACTTGATGCCATCCCAATTAAAATACCACCGATAACAGATGCTTGTGTTGTTAAAGGTTTGGTTTTCCCTGTGTTTTTCTTAATAGAAATCACCATTTTTGCCGCTAAATATACGACTAAACAGGCAAAGATTTTGGCTGATACATCACGATCAAGTTTGCCAATAAACAAACCAGAGATAAAGACTGAGATCATCACCATCGGTGCCAATACTTTCACGGCACTCCAGACTATATTGCCTAGTTTATGATGACGCTGCGCAGAAGAAAATCCAGTAATCACAATGGTTGCAAATGAAGTCCCTAATGCGGTAGACATCAGCAAGGGTTCAGGTACGCCTACCATCGGCAATAAATAAACCAAGGTAGGGACGATAATTAACCCACCACCAATGCCAAATAATCCCGCAAGAAAGCCAACCACAGACCCGACAAGCAAACAAAGTAAAATAAAAGTGAGCATTATTGCCCCCTTGATTTATAAAACGAACGTTTTTGATATTTAGAAGAACCATTTTTACGTGGAGCATGATAAGGTTTATTTATCTCATGCTCCTGCGTATTTTCAAGCAATGTTTTTTCGTTGCCAAACATCACTTGAGCAAACTCTTTCATCGCTTTGCGATAAACATCTTTCTTAAAGGACACAACCTGACGTACGGGATACCAAAAACTTACCCAACGCCAACCATCAAATTCGGGTGATTTTGTTGTGTTCATATTAATATTTTTTTCATCACCCACTAATTGCAACAAAAACCAACGTTGTTTTTGCCCAATACACACGGGTTTGCTGTCATAACGCAGCAATCTTTTCGGCAGCTTATAACGCAACCAATGTTTAGACGCGTAAAGCACCTTCACATCTTTGGGTTGCAAGCCAACCTCTTCATATAATTCACGATACATAGCTTGTTCGGCACTTTCATTATCGTTAATTCCACCTTGCGGGAATTGCCACGAATTCTGCCCGTATCGTTTAGCCCAAAGCACCTGCCCTTTGCGATTACAAATGACAATGCCTACATTTGGACGGTAGCCATCAAAATCGATCACTATCGTTCACCTTAAATTTTGTACAAAAATAATTTGCAGATTGTTTCATAAATTCGCTTTTTTATCAACCGAATGGGCATATTTACCCTATTGTGGATAACTCTGTGGGTAACACTTGGATAGTCTAAATTTAACTGTGTATAAAAATTAAAAACCGCTTTTCACACTTCATTTTTTTCATTTTTGCATAACCTTTAATCAAAAATTCAGCCATTTTTTAGTTTAAACATTTCTGGCTTGGTGAAGAAATAACAGCTGTGAGTTATTCAATATTTCTGTGGATAAAATTGTGATTGAGCAAATGGTGACTGTTGCATAACTCTTCTTAGCATTTTACCATAGAGCTTTGAGGAAAAATTTTATCTTTAATTTCATAAAGATAACGCTTATTCACAGAAGTCATCTTATTCACATTCAAGTAAAAATTTTAGTGGTTATTTTTCATACAAGCCTTTTTTAACTAACGCGAAATAGCGTTTCCATTCAAAATATTGACCTGGATCGATCTTACGACCAGGCGAAATATCGCAATGCCCAACGATACGATCGAGCGTTATTTTCGGGTAAGCTTGCATAATATCTCGTGTTAATGCAGCAAGCACTTGGTATTGCTCCGCTGTAAAAGGTTGTTCATTACTGCCCTCTAGCTCAATCCCAATCGCAAAATCATTACATTTATCCCGTCCTTCAAAGCAAGAAAGCCCCGCATGCCATGCTCTATCATTGAAACTAACATACTGTGTCACCTTGCCATCCCGTTCAATTAAACAATGGGCAGACACGCGAAATTGATAAATTTCCTCAAAATAGGGATGGATGGTTGGATCGAGTTTACCTTGGAAAAAATCATCTACATATCCACCACCAAATTGTTCTGGCGGCAAACTGATGTAATGAATGACGAGTAATGAAATATCCGCTACATCAGGACGTTCATCAAAATGTGGTGAAATCACTTTTCTTGCCTGGCTTAACCAGCCATTTTTTATCTTATTCATCTGTTTTTCTACGATTAAATTTCATTTTTGCGATCTTGATCGCAAAAGAAGTGCGGTCAGTTTTACTTTCATTTTTCCCTTTTAGACAATGTTGCCGCCAATTCTGGCATTTTTTTATTCAACCAAAAGGAAATTTAATTTAATGAAACTGACTTTTTCTAAACCTTTACATAAAGGTTTTACGTTAATTGAATTGATGATCGTAATTGCGATTATTGCTATTCTCGCAACGATCGCCATTCCGTCTTATCAAAATTATACCAAAAAAGCGGCTATCTCCGAATTGTTACAAGCTTCTGCACCTTATAAATCTGATGTGGAACTATGTATCTATAGCACCAATGCCCCGACAAACTGTTCAGGTGGTTCAAATGGCATTGCAGCAGACATCACTACTGCAAAAGGCTATGTCAAATCCATCACCACGAAATCGGGGGTGATTACGGTGACAGGAAATGGTGCATTAGATGGGATCAGTTATTCTTTAACGGCGACAGGTTCAACCTCATCAGGTGTCACCTGGACAACCGCTTGCCCAAGCAATGCAGATTTATTCCCTGCAGGTTTCTGCTCTTCAGCTAAATAGCGAAACATGGCTTATCAAGCAATCGCAAAAAATGGCGAGATTTACCAAATCTCGCCACAATATTGGCAACAAAATCAACAGCAACAAGCATTGCTGTTACGTTACTTTGCACTCCCTCTTAAAGAAGACGAGCACCATTTATGGCTTGCTGTGGATTCACTCAATAATCTTGCAGCTTGTGAAACCTTTGCTTTTTTAAGCGGTAAATTAGTTGAACCGATTTTATTTGAAACGCCCCAACTCAAACAACTTTTACAATCCCTTGCACCTAAAGCCAATCAAATCGAAGAACAAACGACGTTTTACCATCATTCAGAAGACGAAAACACAGCTAATTTATCTCATGAAGATGAACCCGTTATTCAATTATTAAATGGTATTTTTGAAACCGCCCTACAAAAAAATGCCTCCGATATTCATTTAGAAACTCAGCCAAATGGGCTCTTAACTCGTTTACGTATTGATGGCGTACTCCAACCACAACCGATTATCAGTAAATCACTCGCCAATCGTGTAATTTCTCGTTTAAAACTCTTAGCCAAACTGGATATCAGTGAAACTCGGCTACCACAAGATGGCCGCTTTCAATTCAAAACGACATTCTCCGATATTTTAGATTTCCGCCTTTCTACCTTGCCCACGCATTGGGGAGAAAAAGCGGTATTACGGTTACAACAAAATAAACCTGTCCAACTAAGTTTTGCTGAGTTGGGTATGACACAAAAGCAACAAAGTCAATTTCAACATGCACTCAGCCAACCGCAAGGTTTAATTCTTGTGACTGGACCAACGGGAAGCGGAAAAAGTATCTCACTTTATACCGCACTTCAATGGCTAAATACGCCAGATAAACATATTATGACGGCAGAGGATCCCGTTGAAATTGAATTAGAAGGTATTATTCAAACTCAAGTGAATCCGCAAATCGGTTTAGATTTTAGCCGATTACTTCGTACATTTTTACGACAAGATCCCGACATTATTATGCTTGGTGAAATTCGAGACGAAGAAAGTGCATTGATGGCATTAAGAGCGGCTCAAACCGGCCATTTAGTGCTTTCTACCTTACATACCAACGATGCCATCTCAGCCATTTCACGCTTACAACAATTAGGCATTCAATCTCATGAAATTGAAAACAGTCTCTTATTAGTTATCGCACAGCGATTGGTGCGTAAACGTTGCTTAAAGTGCAGTCAACATTTTAGTGAGTCTTGCGATTGCCATCAGGGGTATCAAGGGCGTATTGGGGTGTATCAATTTTTACAATGTGAAAATAACTGTTACCAAACTGATTTCGATTCACTTTATCAAAGTGCATTAGAAAAAGTAAAAGATAACATCACCGATCTTGATGAAATTCAACGTGTGTTAGGTAAAAAATAGGAGTCTCTATGGCAAAGCAAAAACTCTTTTATTTCCAAGCCTATGATCAGCGACAACAATGGCAAAAAGGTAGCCTTGTTGCTCAATCTAAACAAGCCGCACAATTTCTGTTAATTGCAAAAGGTTTTAGTCACATTCGCTTGCAACAAGATTGGCAACTTAATCAGAAACCGAAAAATGCAGAAATCAGTGCTTTATTGAATCAACTGGCTACATTGCTCAGTTCTGCCATTCCATTAAAAAATGCATTACATATTTTGCAAGACAACTGCACACAATTGGGTTTGCATCAGTGGCTTGGTGCCTTAATTGAGTTAATTGAAAGTGGTCTTCCGTTTTCACAAAGCTTGGAAATACAAGGAAAGTATTTAAACTTTCAAGAGATTCAACTTATTCAAGTGGGAGAAATGACAGGAAAACTGGCAGAGGTATGCACTAAAATTGCCGAACGTCGAACACAATCATTAACGCTTCAACGCAAATTGCAAAAAATTATGCTTTATCCTGCCATGGTATTAGGTATTTCGCTTTCACTTACGTTGATTTTATTACTCTTCGTTGTACCGCAATTTGCTGAAATGTATGGCGAAAATTCTGCTGAGCTACCTACATTAACCGCCGTGTTATTAGCCATGTCCCAATTCTTACAGCATCACTTTATCACCTTGATGATTGTCTGTATTTTCGTTATTTTTATGCTGAAAATCTCATTAAAACATTCCCTTTGGCTGAATCAAAAAAAGAATGCGCTAGTTAATCGTATGCCGATTTGGGGCAATATCATTTGCCTTTCTCGTTTAATCAGTTTTAGCCATAACCTGCAATTAATGCTTCAATCCGGAGTGGCATTAACGCCTGCGTTAAATAGCTTCCTCCCAAAACAACAAACCTGGCAAACACAACGTACCTTAAAAGGTGATATTCTGCTACAACAAGAAGTGCGGTCAATTTTACAGTGGGTTTCGCAAGGTTATCCATTTTCAGAAAGTGTCAGTAGTCATCTTTTCCCAATGGAAGCACAACAAATGCTACAGATTGGAGAAAAAAGTGGAAAACTTGCGTTGATGTTGCGTCATATTGCTGATAACTATCAAGAAAAGCTCAATCATCAAATTGATTTACTTTCCCAACTTTTAGAGCCTTTAATGATGCTCATCATTGGTAGTTTAATCGGTATTATTATGATGGGCATGTATCTGCCGATTTTTAATATGGGATCCGTAATCCAATGATGATATTAGCCTTTTTCTTATTGGGTGGTTTAGCGGGTATCTTTGTTTGGTTTTATATTGATCGTTTTATCCCCAATCTACAACAAGAAATTTATCAGAACTATATCGAACTTTATCCTGAAAACAGTCCTATTTTCCATAGCGAAAAAGCAGCGATTCAATCTCAAAAGTGCGGTCATATTTGTCTTTATTTTTTAGGGTTTGGACTCTGTTTTGCTGCACTCTGTTATTTTCTTCAGGATGAATTATTTACTTTATGGCTCGCGATTACTCTTAGTCTACTTTTTGTTATCAGTTGGCTAGACTGGCATTATCAACTGATTTCACCTACACCTTGCCTCTTTTTATTTTTCTTGGGTTTATTCGGCGCACATCAAGAATTTTCAATTCTAACGCTTTCTCAAAGTTTAGAAAGTGCGGTTAGTTTTTTCGGTGTTTTTTATATTATCTATCATTTGTCTAAATGGTTTTATAAGAAGGAAGCGTTAGGCCGTGGCGATTATTGGCTTGCTTTAGGAATAGGTGCTTATCTCACCATCGCACACTTACCACTTTTCTTATTCATCGCCTGTCTATTAGGCATCATAGTCTATTGGATTTCTCGCAAACCTGTTTTACCTTTTGCGCCCTTTCTTTGCATATCGTTAATCGTCACCAGTGCAATAACCCTATAAATGTAATATATTGGCAACATTGAAAAATATTGTGTTTAGGGGATAGATGTAAAACATCCCCTAAATCAAGTAGCAAGGAATATTATGACTTATATTGTAGGCCTAACTGGCGGCATCGGTAGTGGAAAAAGCACAATTGCAAATCTTTTTGTTGAACTTGGTGTCCCTATTGTTGATGCAGATATTGTGGCAAGAGAAGTGGTTGAAAAAGGCTCGCCGCTGCTTGCTCAAATTGCTGAGCACTTTGGAAAATCAATTTTGACTGAAGAAGGCGAATTAAATCGGGCCGAGCTACGAAAAAAAGTATTTGCAGACGAAGATGAGAAAAACTGGCTCAATCATTTATTACATCCCGCTATTCGCGAAAGAATGTTGGCCCAGTTAAACAGCCAGACTGCTCCTTATGCGTTATTTGTCGTCCCATTGCTCATTGAGAATAAGCTCACCATGCTTTGTGACCGCATACTTGTTGTCGATGTAAAACCTGAAACTCAGCTGGCTCGTGCGTCATCGAGAGATCATAATAATATTCAGCAAATTCAAGCTATTATGAATGCACAAGTTAGCCGTGAAGAAAGATTAAAATGGGCAGATGATATCATTTCAAATGATGCAAAATTGCCAGAAAACTTACCGCACTTAAAACAAAAAGTGCTAGAATTGCACCAATTTTATTTAAGTGAATCGAGAAAGAAAAATGTCTGATGAAATTTTTGAAGTCCCCTGCCCGACATGCCAAAAGCCTGTACCTTGGACACAGGAAAGCCAATTTCGCCCTTTTTGTAGCAAACGTTGCCAACTCATTGATTTAGGGGAATGGGCTGCAGAAGAAAAAGCCATTCCAAGTGACACAGCAGATTTTGCCATGGATCCCTCTCTCAGTGATGAATGGAGTATCAAATGAGTCTTCAGCATCATGATAATGGTGAACAGGGTGAGTTTTTCTTACTCGATGAGCAAGGTAAGAAAATCGCGAAACTCACTTATTTTTATGAAACACCCGATACCATTAATGCTAATCACACGTTTGTTGATGATTCTCTTCGAGGACAAGGTGTGGCAGACAAACTCTATCAAGCCTTAATTCATTTTATCCAGGCTAAAAAGCTCACTTTGCACCCAACTTGTAGCTATATTGCAAGAAAATGGGAACGAACCCAATCTGCTCAACCCCAAGCTTAAACCTATTAATAAGCGTTTTATTTTTAAGGATATTTTTCCGGCTTCGTGCTATCCTTAGCCCCATTTATTTCTGAGAACCTGTTATTTATTATGCAAGAAAACTATTTAAGTCAGCAGCGATTTACTGATCTTCCACTACATCCTATCGTACAAAAAGCCCTACAAGATAAGGGATTTGAATATTGCACCCCTATTCAAGCGTTATCATTACCTATCACATTACAAGGAAAAGATGTTGCAGGCCAAGCGCAAACCGGCACAGGTAAAACGATGGCATTTTTAACGGCAACCTTTCATCACTTATTAACGCATCAACCTGATTTTGCCACCAATCAACCTCGCGCATTAATTCTTGCTCCAACCCGTGAACTAGCAGTACAAATTAATAATGATGCAGAATTGTTAGCTAAAACAAGTGGATTACGAACCGCACTTGCTTATGGTGGAGATGGCTATGATAAACAGCTTAAAGCGATTGAAGCCGGCGTGGATATTTTAATTGGTACCACTGGTCGTGTGATTGACTACGTGAAACAAGGCATTATCCGTTTAGATGATGTTCAGGTTGTAGTACTAGATGAAGCGGATCGCATGTTTGATTTAGGTTTCATTCGTGATATTCGTTATTTATTACGCAAATGTCCTTCTCCGCAAGAACGCCTCACCATGCTCTTTTCTGCAACGCTCTCTTACAAAGTGCGCGAACTTGCCTTTGAAGATATGAATTCCCCAGAATACATTGAAATTGAACCAGAACAAAAAACGGGACATCGAATTAAAGAGGAACTCTTCTATCCCTCAAATGAAGATAAAATCCCCCTCTTACTGACGTTAATGGAAGAAGAATGGCCTGAGCGCTGTATTGTCTTTGCAAATACTAAACATAAATGTGAAGAAATTTGGGGCTATTTAGCGGCAGATGGCCATCGTGTGGGATTACTCACAGGGGATGTAGCACAGAAAAAACGTCTTTCATTGCTCAAACAATTTACAGATGGTGAGCTCGATATTCTCGTTGCAACTGATGTTGCAGCGCGTGGATTACATATTTCAGACGTGACTCATGTTTTTAACTTTGATCTACCCGATGATCGAGAAGATTACGTTCATCGTATTGGCCGTACTGGTCGAGCGGGTGAAAGTGGGGTGTCTATCAGCTTTGCTTGTGAAGAATATGCGATGAATTTACCAGCGATTGAAGAATACATTGGTCATTCTATTCCGGTCAGTCAATATGATCCGAATTCATTGATTAGTGATATTCCAAAACCTTATCGTTTAAAACGCAATCCTGCGCCTCAAACAAGAAATACTACGACGAGAAAAACAAACTACCGTCGTAAAAACTAAAAAGAAAAGCTGATGAACTCCTTCATCAGCTTTTTTTATGATTAATGTAATCCGACTCTTCGACGTGTAGTACGCATCAATAAGAAAACCCATGGCCATAACACACCTGATGCGATGGCACCAAAGATTTCCTGCCAGTTGAAAAATGCCCCATGCAAAGAGAATTCAACCAAGAAAATAGCCACTCGAATCGCAAAAACAAAAAGAAGTACCAATAAACTTTGGAACCAAAGAGAAAGGTTGCGCAAAATTAGGTAATATTTGGAAACAAAATAGAAGGCGACAGAAAGCGCCAGTGCATGAACCCCAAGAATAGAGCCTAGCACGATATCCCATAAAACCCCGAGTAAAAATGCCCAACCAATGCTTACTCTATCAGGTAACGCAAGCGTCCAGTAAAGCAAAACTAAAACCAACCAAGACGGTTTAAAAGCTTGAAAGCCTGCTGGCCATGGGGCTAATTCCATAATTAATGCCACAACAAAGAAGCATAAAATGGTCGCCCATTGAAAAATAAAACGCCCTTGCATTAGTCTTCTTCCCTATGTTGTTGCTGATCTGGAGAAATGGGTTCCTCTTGCTGAGGCATTGTAGTCGGAATGTCAGGATCCACAATTTCTTTTCCTGTATGCGGCTGTACTCCATCCTCTTGATCATCTGTAATTTTGGTTTTACTCACTGAATGAGTTGCTTCATTAGCTTGACTTTCTAAACGTTGCTGTACAAGGCGACGTACTTCTTCCGGCGACATGGATTTGACTTTCGACATATCAAGATTGCTCGGCCAAAGTAAAAGCAAATAACGTAAACGATCTAACTCAGCCAAAGGTTTCGCTTTCACCGTTGCAAAGTAATTTGAGCCATCACGAGAAACACTTTGCACAACAGCCACAGGATAGCCTTCCACAAAACGTCCGCCCAAACCTGAAGTCACCAATAAATCGCCTTTTTCAATATCCACAGAACGAGGCACATTATCTAAGGTAAGTTCATCTGAGTGCCCTGTGCCACTCGCGATCACGCGTACATCATTACGTAAAACTTGCACAGGAATAGAATGGGTCACATCAGTCAAAAGTAACACTCGGCTTGTATTCTCGCCGACAGATATAATCTGTCCGATCATCCCTTTTTCATCAATCACTGGCTGACCGACATAAGCGCCATCACGTTCACCTTGATTGATCACCACTTGCTGACGATAGACATCGGTTTCTGCTGTGAGCACTTCAGCAATCTTTTTATATTCATCCGTGCGTAAAGGCGAATTAAGCAGTAAACGGAGACGTTGGTTTTCTACCTTAAGTTGATCCAATAACAAAAGATCAGCATTTTTCTCACGCAACTGCTCACGCAATACTTTATTTTCAATAAGCAGTTTATTGGTATCCACCAAGTTACTTGATACACCATCTAGAACCGTTCTTGGCCCATTCGCAAGGTAATACAAGCCCCCCACAGCAGTTTCCATGACACTACGCGCCTTCGTCATTGATGAGGTTTGCCCATCAACTAAAATGAGTGTCATCGAAGCTATCACTGCTAATGCGAGTCGAATACCTAATGGTGGTGCTTTACCAAAAATGGGTTTCATTCACTGTCCTAGGGTTGAAAGGAAAAGTGCGGTCAAAAAATCAGACGAATTAAAAACGCCGATTTTTCTGACCGCACTTTTAGAGATTAAATTTCGTCGCTAAAAATATCGCCGCCGTGCATATCAATCATTTCGATTGCTTCACCGCCACCACGAGCTACGCAAGTTAATGGTTCTTCTGCGATGATTGCTGGCACGCCACATTCTTTTGATAACAATACATCAATGTTGCGTAATAAAGCACCACCACCTGTTAACACCATACCGCGTTCAAAAATATCCGCTGCGTGTTCTGGTTGGCATTCTTCAAGTGCCGTACGTACTGCTGCAACAATACCATTTAATGGTTGTTGAAGAGCTTCTTGTATATCTCGCGAGGTTAATTTGAATGAACGCGGTGCACCTTCAGCAAGGTTATGACCGTGCACTTCCATTTCTAAAATTTCATCACCTTCTTGAATGTACGCTGTACCAATTTCGTGTTTGATACGCTCTGCAGTTGGCTCACCAATCACAGAACCAAAAGTACGACGAACATAAGAAATAATTGCTTCATCAAAACGGTCACCACCGATGCGTACCGAAGAGGAGTACACGATACCGTTTAAAGAAATCACCGCCACTTCAGTGGTACCACCACCGATATCAATAACCATTGAACCGATCGCGGTAGAAACGGGCAAGTTTGCACCGATTGCTGCCGCCATTGGCTCTTCAATTAAATACACTTCACGTGCACCTGCACCTAATGCTGATTCTTTGATTGCACGACGTTCAACTTGAGTTGCACCAGCTGGTACACAAACGAGTACGCGCGGGCTTGGACGCATAAAGTTACCACTATGTACTTGTTTGATAAAGTATTGCAACATTTTCTCAGTCACAGAGAAATCAGCGATAACACCATCTTTCATCGGACGAATAGCCACGATACTTTTTGGGGTACGACCAAGCATTTGTTTTGCTTCTTTACCTACTGCCGCAATACTTTTGTATGCGCCCATACGATCTTGACGAATTGCCACAACTGAAGGTTCATCAAGTACGATGCCTTGGCCTTTCACGTAAATTAATGTATTTGCTGTACCTAGATCGATTGAAAGATCGTTTGAAAATAAACCACGAATTTTTTTGAATAACATAAGAATTCCGTCATTAGTTTGGTGAAAAATTACTCATTTCTGAGCATAGAAAAAAATTGTCCTAAATGTATCAAAAAATTGAGTTTGATAACAGGATTTTTTACTTTGTTCATCCACACTTACCTCAGTATTTTTTCTAACAAGGTAAGTGTGGTCAATTTTAATGGTGTTTTATACGAGATTTCGGTCAGTGAATCGCCACTTCCCGTTACCTAAAATCATCAATTGTTGCTGATGGAAAGCTTGTAAAGTTGAACGATGCCCCACGCTAATAACCGTTGTATTAGGTAAACGTTCTTTTAATAGCCGATACATCGTATCTTCTAAGCCTTCATCCATACTCGCAGTTGCTTCATCCAAGAAAGCGACGTTTGGTTTATGTAATAACAAACGTGCGAAAGCCAAACGTTGTTGCTCACCGAGAGAAAGGATACGCGTCCAATCTTGCTCTTGTTCTAAACGATCTTGTAAATGCCCTAAAGACACTTGTTTTAATACTTCAATCATCTCATCACGATTAAAGGCCTGTTCTTCATTCGGATAAGCCAGCGCAGTCAATAAACTGCCTTGTGGTAAATAAGGTTTTTGTGATAAGAAAAGCTGATGGGTTGGACAATATACATCCCCTTCAGAATACGCCCACAGCCCTGCCACGGTTCTCAACAACGTAGTTTTCCCCACACCAGAACTACCTTGAATTAATAGGGTTGAACCTTTTGGTAGCGTCAAATTTAAATTCTCAATTAAGGTTTTTCCAAATGGATTACTGATGGTTAAATTCTTAAAGATCACGTCAGTTTCATGTTCGTGTAAATGGGAAGTAGATTGACGATTTGCCATATCAATCGCATAACTAAAGCCCGTTAAACGATCTAATGTGGCTTTGTATCCGGCAAAACCATCGTAAGAATTACGGAAGAACGAAAGATTTGAATGCAACTTACCAAATACTTGTAGCGTTTGCATCAGATCGCCGAGTTTAATTTGCTTCTCGAAATAACGTCCCACTTGAATGAGCAAAGGGAACACAACCGAAACTTGGCTAACCACCAGGTTAAAACCAGAAAATTTTAAAGTTCGATAAACAATATCCCACATGTTATTGATTACCGATCCGAATTGTTTATAAAGTTGGCTACGCTCAACTTTCTCACCCGCATAAAATGCTACACTTTCCGCATATTCTTTGATACGAATTAAAGAATAACGATAGTTAGCGTTTAAGCGCTCGTTGACGAAATTCAACATAATTAATGGACGTCCTAAACGGAATGCAATCGCAGTAGTGATAATCACATAAGCAAACACCAAGAACACCATCATGCGTGGAATTTCAGTACCAAATACAATCATTGGCCCCGCTAATCCCCACAATAAGATCGTGTAAGAAATCATCGAGGTGACAGCATCAATCACACCAGTGCTTAAGGAAAGCGAGGCTCTCACATAAGATTGCACATCTTGTTGAATACGTTGATCGGGGTTATCTAAGTTAGCGGCAACATACTGGGTCTTATAGTACGCACGATTATCCATCCATTTATCGACTAACTGACTATTCAACCATTCAATCCAATTAATAGAAAAACGTTGTTCTAAATAATAGCTAAGTAATGCTGTCATGACAGAGCTTGTCGCAATCACACAAAACAATACCATTTGATCCCAAAATACAGGTTCATTAAATTCCTGTAAGGACGTGTACATATTGTTATACCATTCGGAATGCACCAAGCTAATACGCACACTGACTAATGTCATCGCTACAATTAATAAGAAAAATAGCAAAGGCTTAATACTTCGACGTGGTGAAAGATACCCGCCCGCAAATTGCCAAAATTGTTTGCCCCAGTGGGTAAAACGAACTAATAAGAATATACCAAAGCTAAAAACAACAGCCGTCATCGCTAATGTTTTTACTATCCATAAAAGCGAATTAATAGCCTCTTGAGCGTAATCCATAATCAACCTATAAAATCAAAAAAGTGCGGTCATTTTAGGCGGTGTTTATTTTTAAGCAAGAAAAAATGTGATAGAGATAACATTTTTTGACTTTGTCACAAGCGGGTAAGAAATCAAATTGATATAATCCAAAATAGTTAAATTTTTAATAAATTAGAGGTCGGTATGAGTGAAACTGCGATTACCATTAGTTTGCTTGCCCTCGTTGCCGTAATTGGTCTATGGATCGGGCATTTCAAAATTAAAGGTGTAGGACTTGGTATTGGGGGGGTGCTATTTGGGGGGATTTTAGTTGCCCATTTCACCACCCAATATGGCATTAAATTAGATAGTCATACATTACATTTCGTGCAAGAGTTCGGCTTAATTCTGTTTGTTTATACGATTGGTATTCAAGTAGGTCCCGGCTTTTTTGCCTCCTTACGAAAATCAGGCTTAACTTTAAATGGGTTAGGCATTTTAATCGTTGCACTTGGTGCACTGGTGACAATTCTCATTTATAAGCTTGCGGATATTCCTCTTGATGTAGCCCTTGGTATTTACTCTGGGGCGGTAACCAATACCCCATCCCTCGGTGCGGGTCAGCAAATTCTTTCTGAATTAGGCATGTCGCAAACGACGTCTAACATGGGGATGGCCTATGCAATGGCTTATCCTTTTGGAATTTGTGGCATTTTACTTTCTATGTGGCTTATTCGTCTTTTCTTTAAAATTAAAGTGGATGAGGAAGCAGCAAATTTTGAAAAAGAAAGTGGTCATGACAAAGAAGCGCTCAAAAGCATGTCTTTGAAAGTCACCAATACTAATCTCAATGGTATCCATTTGATTGAGATTCCTGGTTTTGATGATGAAGATGTCGTATGCTCTCGCTTGAAACGAGGTGAGCTCGTCATTGTGCCGAAAGCGGATACCGATGTTCAACTTGGCGATATTTTACATTTGGTCGGTAATCCTGAAGGTTTGAAAAAAATGCACCTCATTATTGGGGAAGAAGTAGATATCCCTGTAGCGAGCTTGAGTGGCGAAATTCGTTCTGAACGCGTGGTCGTGACAAATGAAAAGGTTCTAGGAAAACAAATTCGTCATCTTGGCATTCATCAAAAATACGGTGTCGTCATTTCACGTTTAAATCGTGCGGGCGTGGAACTGGTACCAACTGCACATACAACACTTCAATTTGGTGACGTATTACACATGGTGGGAAAAACTGACATTCTCAACCAAGCTATTTCAGTGATCGGGAATGCCAAACAGAAACTGCTACAAGTGCAAATGCTGCCGGTATTTATTGGGATTGGCTTAGGGGTATTACTCGGCTCTATTCCTTTCTATATTCCAGGCTTCCCTGTGGCATTAAAATTAGGGCTAGCAGGTGGACCATTAGTCGTCGCATTGATCTTGGCTCGAATTGGCTCTATCGGTAAACTCTATTGGTTTATGCCACCAAGTGCTAACTTAGCTTTACGCGAAATTGGTATTGTGCTCTTCCTTGCTGTAGTCGGTTTAAAATCTGGTGGTAGCTTTGTGGACACGCTCACCAATGGCTCAGGTCTTGAATGGATGGGCTATGGTATTTTCATCACTCTTGTACCATTAATGATTGTAGGTATCATTGCACGTTTATATGTAAAATTAAATTATCTTTCACTCTGTGGTCTATTAGCAGGGTCAATGACGGATCCTCCTGCACTTGCTTTCGCGAATGAACTGAAAGAAGGAAGCGGTGCCGCCGCACTCTCCTATGCGACAGTCTATCCGCTCACAATGTTCTTACGGATCATTTCACCGCAATTGTTAGCGATTCTTTTATGGGTTTAATACCCTTTCAAACTTGGGGCAGAATAACTGCCCCAAGTTTTATTACTAAGCAGCATTACGACCATAAAACAATTCAAATAAAATCAGCCCCAAGCCTACCCCTTTCCCTCATTCAATGATAGAATTCATCGCTTCATTTAGATAGGAAAAGAAATGTCATTAATTGAATTTGTAATTGATAAACTCGATGATTTAAAAGGCACCGAAATTGTGCATTTTGATGTAAAAGGTAAATCATCGATTACTGAAAATATGATTATTTGTACCGGCACATCTAGCCGCCAAGTCGCAGCTATGGCCGATAACCTTATTGCAGAATGTAAAAAAGCCGGTTATGAAACCTTTGGTGAAGAAGGTCGTAATACAGCTGATTGGATCGTGGTGGATCTCGGTCAAACCATCGTACATATTATGCAACGTGATGCACGTGAAATGTATCAGTTAGAAAAACTTTGGGCATAAAGTGCGGTCAATTTTGACTGTGTTTTAAAAGGGAAAAGGATGAAAATCACATTAATCGCTGTAGGCACAAAAATGCCGGCTTGGGTGACAACTGGATTTGAAGAATACCAACGTCGTTTCCCTAAAGACATGCCTTTTGAACTCATTGAAATTCCTGCAGGCAAGCGTGGAAAAAATGCGGATATTAAACGCATCTTAGAGCAAGAAGGTAAAGCGATGCTTGCCGCTTGCGGAAAAGGTAAAGTGGTAACATTAGATATCCCAGGCAAACCTTGGACAACGCCACAACTTGCTGAGCAATTAGAGAGTTGGAAAAATGATGGTCGTGATGTGTGCCTGCTTATTGGCGGGCCAGAAGGCTTATCCCCTGAATGTAAAGCTGCAGCAGAACAAAGTTGGTCCCTGTCACCACTCACACTGCCCCATCCATTAGTGCGAGTTGTCGTGGCAGAAAGTTTATACCGCGCGTGGTCACTGACGACAAACCACCCTTATCACAGAGAATAACGTATTACATTACCGATGAATTTAAAAAAATTCTTTTCTGCACCAACCAATGAACCGATCCGCGATAAAAAAGCGGAACGGAACTTGTTTGCACGTCGAACATTGGTAGCATTCATCGGTATTTTAGCCCTAAGCGGTGTGCTATTTGCTAATATTTACCATCTCCAAGTGGTGAATTATGACATGTATCAAACTCGCTCAAATGGTAACCGTATTAAATTACTTCCGCTTCCTCCTACTCGCGGATTAATTTACGACCGTTACGGCGAGTTACTGGCAGAAAACCTCACTTTTTTCGGTTTATATATCGTGCCAGAAAAAACAGAAAATTTAGACCGCACTTTTGAAGAATTGCGCTATGTTGTGGGACTCACTGATGAAGACATTGAGCATTTCAAAAAAGAGCGCCGTCGTGGTACACGCTATACGCCGATTTTACTCAAACCAAGCTTAACGGAAGAACAAATTGCCCGTTTTGCAGTAAACCAGTATAAATATCCAAGCCTTGATGTACGTCCTTATTTCAAACGAAATTACCTATATGGCGAAGCCATGACTCATATTTTGGGTTATGTTGGACGCATTAATGACCGAGATGTTGAGCGCCTAAAAAAAGAAGAAAAATTTGCTAACTACTCCGGTTCTACGGACATGGGGAAACTGGGTATTGAACGTTATTACGAAGAACAACTCCATGGTACAACCGGTTTCGAAGAGGTTGAAATTAATAACCGTGGTAAAGTTATTCGTAAACTACGTGAACAACCAGCCACCGCGGGTAAAAGTATTCATCTAACTATCGATTTTACCCTTCAACGCTATATTATGTCGCTCCTTTCAGGTCAAAAAGGCGCTGTTGTGGTGCTTGACCCGAAAGATAACAGTGTATTAGCGATGGTTTCAACACCAAGCTACGATAATAATTTATTCGTCGATGGCATTTCTTCCAGTGATTACAAACGTTTACTAGAAGATCCTACTCGACCACTTTACAGTCGTGCGACACAAGGCGTGTACCCGCCTGCCTCTACTGTAAAACCATTCGTTGCTGTTGCGGCATTAACTGAAGGGGTGATTACCCCTAATACCACGATTTTTGACCCGGGTTACTGGATATTACCAAACTCAACAAAACGTTTCCGAGATTGGAAAAAAACAGGGCATGGTTATACGGATTTAAACAAAGCCATTACTGAATCATCGGATACCTTCTTCTATCAAACTGCCTTTAATTTAGGTATTGATCGTTTTTCCATGTGGATGAAACGTTTTGGGTTTGGTATGCCAACAGGTATTGAAATTCAAGAAGAAGCCACGGCCAATATGCCGAGTAAAGAATGGAAACAAAAACGTTATAAAAAACCGTGGGTGCAAGGCGATACAATATCAGTGGGGATTGGTCAAGGTTATTGGACAGCGACACCATTACAAGTGGCAAAAGCCACCTCGATTGTGGTCAATAACGGTAAAATTCATACGCCACATTTAATGAAATCCGTTGAAGGTGCCACCATTGAGCCGTATCAAGACCCACTTTTATATGAAGATATTACCGATCCGAAACAAGCTTATTGGGATGCAGCTAAGCGCGGCATGTTCAATGTGGTGAATTCAGGTGCAGGGACAGGACGAAAAGCCTTTATCGGTACGAATTACCACGTAGCTGGGAAATCCGGTACAGCACAAGTGTTCAGCTTAAAGGAAAACCAAAAATATAATGCAGCGGGATTGAAAAAAGAATTACATGACCATGCTTGGTTTACGGCTTATGCGCCTTATGAAGATCCGAAATTAGTTGTGACGATTATTTTAGAAAACGCGGGTGGTGGTTCAAGTAATGCAGCACCAATTGCACGGCAAATTATGGATTTCTACTTGAATAAACGCTTGCCACAAATTGAACGTCAAGAAAATGCTGAAAAAGAGAAAAAGACGGACCAAACTGATTTAGATGCGCCAGCACTAGAATCTCAACCAAGTGAGAATGAATAATGGAAGAAAAAGTGCCTTTATGCCTGCGATTATGGCAACGCTTACATATTGATTTTTTATTATTTATTGGATTAGCTGCTATTACAGCCTATGGCATGCTTGTGCTTTATAGTGCATCCGGCGCCAGTGAAGTGATGTTCCAAAATCGTATTATTCAGGTCATATTAGGTTTTGCTGTCATGATGATTATGGCGCAACTCCCCCCTAAATTTTATCAGCGACTCGCCCCTTACTTATACTTGGTGGGGTTTATCATGCTGATCTTGGTTGATGCTATCGGAACAACCAGTAAAGGGGCACAACGTTGGTTAGATCTTGGCTTTATTCGCTTTCAGCCTTCTGAAATTGTCAAACTCGCGGTACCATTAATGGTTGCGGTATATTTAGGTAATCGTCCACTACCACCGAAAATGAGCGAAACCTTTATTGCTATCGCCATGATTATTGTGCCAACTTTACTTGTGGCTATTCAACCAGACTTAGGCACATCAATTCTGGTTAGTGCATCGGGCTTATTCGTGGTATTCTTAGCGGGGATGAGTTGGTGGCTTATTCTTGCTGCTGTAGTTGGCTTAGCGGCATTTATTCCTATCATGTGGATGTATTTAATGCATGACTACCAACGCATGCGTGTATTAACCTTACTTGACCCCGAGAAAGATCCACTTGGGGCGGGTTACCATATTTTGCAATCCAAAATTGCTATCGGTTCAGGCGGTATATCTGGCAAAGGATGGATGCAAGGGACACAATCCCAATTAGAATTTTTGCCTGAACCACACACTGATTTTATTTTTGCCGTGATGAGTGAAGAACATGGAATGGTCGGCTTTCTTATTCTGATGGCAATTTATTTGTTTATTATTATCCGTGGCTTAATAATTGCGGTAAATGCAGAAACCTCTTTCGGGCGTATTCTTGCTGGTGCAACCACACTGATATTCTTCGTTTATGTCTTCGTGAATATTGGTATGGTGAGTGGCATTTTGCCTGTTGTAGGGGTGCCTTTACCTCTCTTTAGCTACGGCGGTACCTCATATGTCGCCATCATGGCAAGCTTTGGTTTAGTGATGTCTATTCATACTCACAAACCCCGCTTTATGAAAGGGAACTAATTTCCCTTTTGGCTTTCTTATGAAGAGCACCGATAATCTTGAAAGTAATAAGTATGACATTAAAAAACATCTTAAAAACGACCGCACTTTTTACCTTGATAAGCAGCTCAAGTTTTTCTGCTTTTGCCGATACGCAAAAAATGTATGGTATTCAAGGGGATTCGCTGTCGATTACTACGACCGTTCAAGCACCACAAAGCTATGAAGTGAATGGTAAAACATACACCACACAAGGTGATGAAGCGAAATCCTATTCAAAAGAAGGGACAGCAAGTTATTACCACCATAAATTTAATGGTCGTAAAACAGCTAATGGTGAACGCTATGATTCGGCACTTTTCACTGCCGCACATAAAACCTTACCTTTGAATTCTTATGCGGTTGTTACAAACTTACATAACAATCGCAAGGTGATTGTGCGAATTAATGATCGTGGTCCGTTTAGTGAGAAACGTATCATTGACTTATCTCATTCTGCCGCAAAAGAATTAGGCCTTATTGCTCGTGGTACAGGGCAAGTAAGAATTGAAGCTTTACATGTGGATCACAAAGGTCAAATTTCAGGTGCGGGCGCAAAAACGCTTGCCAAGCATGCTAAAACGCAAGAAGCCAGTGAGCGTTTAGTCGTCAATAAAAATAGCGAAAAAAAAAATCAAAACTTAGACAGCACAAACGATGCAAAAACTGTTTTCAAGCTAAAACTACTCGCGCTGTCGTCAAAAAGCCAAGCAGAAAGCATCATCACAAAACTCGCGTTATATGACATCAAAACGGAAATTAACCAAAATGGGCAAAACTATGAAATCCATTTTGGCCCATTAGCGGATCAAGCGGATATTAATCAATTAAAAACAAAATTACAAAAAACGATCAATGGGCAACCCGTAATCGTTTATACTTATAAAAACCAATAAGCTATTAAAGGAAATGCTATGTTAAAACAATCTGCAAAATTGAAAAAAATTGTACTCTTCTCGGGATTAATGGCAGCCTCAACATTTGCTGCGGCTGAAGACATTCAATACGGTATCGCAGTGCCGGAAGTGAATGCGCAAACTTATGTTTTAATGGATTACAATTCTGGTGCGGTACTTGCATCACTTAACCCTGACCAACGCCAATACCCTGCTTCATTAACAAAAATGATGACTAGCTATGTGGTTGGTGCAGCATTAAAACAAGGTAAAATCCATAATGAAGATATGGTGACAATTAGCGAAAGCGCTTGGGGTAGAAATTTCCCTGATTCATCAAAAATGTTCTTAAATTTAAATCAACAAGTGTCTGTGGGTGATTTAAACAAAGGGATTATCATTGTTTCTGGTAATGATGCCTGTGTTGCTGTAGCTGAACATATTTCGGGTACCGTGGCTAACTTCGTTGATACCATGAATAAATATGTTCAACAATTTGGCTTAAAAAATACTAACTTCACCACACCACATGGTTTAGACGATCCAAACCAATATTCAACTGCACGTGATATGGCGATTATTGGTGCGCATATTATTCGTGATTTACCGGAAGAATATAAAATCTACGCAGAAAAAGACTTTACTTTCAACAAAATCAAACAACCTAACCGTAATGGCTTATTATGGGATAAAACCATTAACGTTGATGGTATGAAAACCGGACACACAAGCCAAGCAGGTTATAACCTTGTCGCATCAGCAACAAGTCCAAACAATATGCGTTTAATTTCTGTTGTAATGGGTGTACCGACCTATAAAGGCCGTGAAGTAGAAAGTAAAAAACTCTTACAATGGGGTTTTGCTAACTTTGAAACCTTAAAAACTCAAAAAGCAGGTGAAGAAATTTCAAAACAATCTGTTTACTACGGTGATAAAGGTGACGTTAAACTTGGTGTCTTAGAAGATGGCTTTATCACTGTACCAAAAGGTAAACAGACTGACTTAAAAGCACGTTATGAATTAGATAACAAATACTTACAAGCACCTTTAGCAAAAGGTCAAGTGGTGGGTAAAATTGTTTATCAATTAGACGGCAAAGATGTCGCTACCGTAAATCTTCAAGCATTAGAAGATGTACAAGAAGGCGGCTTCTTAGGTAAAGGTTGGGACTGGTTAGTGTTAACAGTTAAAGGATTATTTGACTAAACACCTTGAAAATTAACCGCACTTCCCCATTTATATCACATCAATAAATTCGTAAGGTGTGTGAATTTAACTGATTCACGCACCTTACTCTTAAATAAGGATGCAAAATGACAACCGAAAATGATTATGAAAAACTAAAAGAAGTAATGGAATTCCCTGCTGCAATGACATTTAAAGTCGCAGGTGTTAATCGTGAGGGCTTAGCACAAGACATCGTTGCGGTGATACAAAAGTATTTACCGGGTGATTATATTCCAAAGGAAAAACGCAGTAGTAAAGGTACGTATAATTCCGTTTCGATTGATATCGTCGCGCAAAACTTTGAGCAAGTAGAGACCCTCTACAAAGAACTTGCAAAAGTTGAAGGCGTCAAAATGGTTCTCTAAGATGAGCAATACTGATTTAGTTGTCCGTCAATTAGGATTACAAGATTATCAAGAAATCTGGCATAAAATGCAGGAGTTCACGGATAATCGAAATGCAGAAACCACCGATGAAATTTGGTTAGTTGAGCATCATCCTGTTTTCACACAAGGCCAAGCTGGCAAACCAGAACACTTATTACAACACAGTGATATCCCTGTTGTTCAATCGGATCGTGGCGGTCAAATTACCTATCATGGTCCTGGTCAGCAGGTCATGTATGTGCTCATTGATATTAAACGTCATGAACATTTAAATGTTCGTCAATTAGTGACCGCACTTGAACAATCTGTTGTGAAAACCCTTGCAGACTACGGCATTGAAGGTTATCCCAAACCTGATGCACCTGGCGTGTATATTGATGGCAAAAAAATCTGTTCATTAGGTTTACGCATTCGCAAAGGCTGCTCTTTCCATGGGCTCGCGTTTAATATCAATATGGATCTCAACCCTTTCCATTACATTAATCCTTGTGGCTATGCAGGGCTTGAAATGTGTCAGCTTGCTGACTTTATTGGTAAAGAAGAGGCGGCACTTGACAAGGTTTCCCCAAAATTAATTAAACACTTTGCCGAACTTTTGGGCTATAATGTTACAAATTTATAACATTCACTTTTATAACTCATTTAAAAATGCCTGAATCAGGCATTTTTCTTTAGGAAAGAACAATGTCAACGCCTTTTAAAATGGAACGCGGTGTGAAATACCGTGATGCAGCCAAAACATCAATCATCCCTGTTAAAAACATCGATCCTAATCAAGAATTATTGAAAAAGCCGGAATGGATGAAAATCAAATTGCCATCTAGCTCATTAAAGATCGAGACCATCAAAAACGGGATGCGTCGTCATGGCCTACATTCTGTCTGCGAAGAAGCGTCTTGTCCAAATTTACACGAGTGCTTTAACCATGGCACAGCAACCTTTATGATTTTAGGGGCGATTTGTACTCGTCGTTGCCCTTTCTGTGATGTTGCACATGGTAAACCATTACCGCCTGATCCGGATGAACCACGTAAATTAGCTGAAACTATCCAAGATATGAAGTTGAAATATGTGGTGATTACCTCTGTAGACCGTGATGATTTACCTGATCGTGGTGCAGGTCATTTTGCTGAATGTGTAAAAGAAGTGCGTGCATTAAACCCTGGCATCAAAATTGAGATTTTAGTTCCTGATTTCCGTGGACGTATTACTCAAGCCTTAGAAAAATTAAAAGACAATCCACCAGATGTGTTCAACCACAACTTGGAAAATGTGCCACGTTTGTATAAAGAAATTCGTCCGGGCGCTGATTATCAGTGGTCTTTAAAATTGCTTCATGATTTCAAAGAAATGTTCCCAAACATTCCAACTAAATCAGGTTTAATGGTGGGATTGGGTGAAACCAATGAGGAAATTCTTCAAGTGATGGCAGACTTACGTGCAAACGGCGTAACCATGCTTACACTGGGTCAATATCTCCAACCAAGTCGCCATCACTTACCGGTTGCGCGCTATGTGCCACCAGCCGAATTTGATGAGTTCCGTGATAAAGCCAACGCGATGGGCTTTGAACACGCGGCCTGTGGCCCATTTGTTCGCTCTTCCTACCATGCTGATTTACAAGCAAGTGGTGGATTAGTAAAGTAATCAAAAACAGCTAAAAAAATGACCGCACTTTGAATCGCAAGTGCGGTCATTTCTTATATTATCCTTTCAACTAGTCAGTTGCTGCTGGCTTCTCTTCTTCGCCCTCATCACTCTCCATCATGCTTTCTTGACGAAGATCTTCAAGCGTACGACCATTAATTAAGTAGCCATTTTCTGTTTTTTCCACTCTAGAAACGTAATTATCACCTTCTTCTACAAATTCTCGGTGAAGTTTTCCATCATGTTTCACAAAACTACTTAAATATTGCCAAAAGTATGAGTTTTCCTTAATGGCTAAGGCTTTTTCATTTTGATCATCAAACAACATTTTACTTAATGTCAGATTAAATGTGCCTTCAATATTGTCTGGAATCATGTCTGATGACTCATCTTCGGGCACTTGAGGCACAATACCACTCACTTCCAATTTAACTGGATAAGCATTGGTCTCAGGATAAGTATTTAGATTTAAATTCAACGTTGCATTATCAACGATTAAATCAAGCTCTTTCCAAGAGTTTTTAATGTACTTATCAAATGTGGCAGACGTTAAATGCGTGCTGCATAAGGCCCCATAAAACGGTGCTGAGCAAAATCTTGCTGATAAATGCGCTTTGCTGTGATTAATTTTAAATGGTGCATCAACCGCTAATTTTTCAAATTGGAAACCTGCACTTGGATAACTAGCTTTATTCGCTGACAATGTAATATGTTCATTATATTGATCATTGTCTAAAGTTTCCGTCTTATCACTGGCTGATACCTCATCAAGCACTAAATCGGCCATATTAAATGATTTTAATGCGGCCTCAATATTGGTTTTACCACTAAACTCTTTCACCCATTTATCTTTGGCATTCAAGAAATCTTTATTGTCTTTTGCCGGAGCCTCTTTCTCTGCAAAAGCATCTAATAAAAACGGTACAAACGCCAATTCGTTTGCCACGTTGTAATCATCTAACTGAACACTAACCTTACCGCCTTTAGCTTCCCATTTACGCTCTTCATCGGCAGGAGTTTGCTTCACGCTTTCAACATTTAATTTGAAATCCACATTGGCTTTAGTTAAATCGGTATTCGCCAACTTAAGTTCAAGACCGGCATTTTGTAAGTTAAAGTAAGGTTGATTATTTTTAGGCACATTGACAGAAAGCACGGATAACAAACCATCAAAACGATCGTTTTGTGTAAAAATTTTCGTTAACAAATTAACGCCATCTTTAATGTCTAGGGAGCCATCACTTAATTTTTTAAATTCATGATGAAAATTGACCGCACTTGGCACACCATTTTGCTTAACTAATAAATTCAAACCACCCGCTGTTGCTTGGCTTTCTTCTGTCGTACGGCTTTTATTGGCAATGCGTAAAATATCACTGCTGAATTTTGTACTCAGATCACGCTTATCTGCTTCGCCTGGTTTTACGTCAAAATGATACGTCGCATTTTTCATATAAACATGGGTGTTTTCCCCATTTAGCAACGCCACTTCGGCATTTTTCGCGGTTAAGTCAATACTTGATAGGTCGTATTGATTTGCACCGACAGGCATGAGGCGAGCTTCACCATCAATTTCTTCAAGTTTCGTGTCTTTATCGTAGTTAAAACCGCTTAGGGTTGTTTTTAGCTCAACTTCTTTATTTTTTAAGAAATGAAGACCGATTGAAAGGTTTTGGGACTTATTCGCAAAATCACGGAATTCCGTCAAAATATCAGACTGTAAATAATCCCCTACTGGCGAAAATTTACTATTAATCGTGTTTTTATCAATCGTGATATTTAATGTTTTATTTAATTGACGAACTAATTGATCTGATAACTGAGACTCCGCTGTAATGAAGAAAGGCAGTGCGGTGAGCTTAGTTGAAATCACATTTGTGCTTTTCGCATCGCTATCTTTTACACTAAAGATCAACTCACGAATAAAAAAGTTTTTCGCGGTTTGCGTCACATTTAAGGTTGCTTGGTTATCCAAAGAATAAGGGAAATTTTTTAACACCTGATCGATTTTATGATTGGTGTAAAATTGTGCGCCGATCCCAAGTGCCACTGCGATAGCCGAAATCGTCAATGCTATTGTTCTTTTCTTGCTCATAATGTCCCCAAATACGATCTCAATTTACGATCTCAAAATCCTTTTGAAAAATTAACCGCACTTTTCTCTTCAAAGCGCGGTCAGTTTCCAGTCTATTTTAGCCTAAGATTTTATCTAACTCTTGGCTTACAGCTTCCACTTTTTGAGTACCATCTAAACGGAAATATTGCGTATTACCTGCTTTCGCTTCAGCTTGGTAATAATCAATTAATGGGCTGGTTTGTTTGTGGTAAACCGCTAAACGATCTAACACCGTTTCTGGTTTATCATCGGCACGGATAATTAAATCTTCACCCGTTACATCGTCTTTACCTTCCACTTTTGGTGGGTTGTAAACGATATGATAAGAACGACCAGACGCTTGGTGTACACGACGGCCACTCATACGTTCAACGATCACTTCATCTGGTACATCAAACTCTAAAACGTAATCAATTTTTACGCCTGACTCTTTTAACGCATCCGCTTGTGGAATCGTACGAGGGAAACCATCTAATAAGAAACCATTTGCACAATCTGATTGAGAAATACGATCTTTTACTAACGCCACGGTTAATTCATCCGGTACTAACTTCCCTTCATCCATTAATGCTTTTGCTTGTTTGCCTAATTCTGTCCCCGCTTTAATCGCTGCACGGAACATATCCCCTGTTGAAATTTGTGGGATACCAAACTTGTTCATAATAAATTGTGCTTGTGTGCCTTTTCCTGCACCAGGTGCACCTAAAAGAATAATTTTCATACGAATCTCCAATAAATAATAGACCTGTTTAAAATACCGTTAAAGCCTTGTTTGGTCAAATGATTTTGCTGTTAATTTTAACCGCACTTTATTTTATTTTAAGCTTTTTCATTTCCTTTTTCATTCCATGGCGCCACCCAGAATAAACAAATCATTCCTGGGATAGCGAGGAATAAACAAATCCAGAAAAAATGATAGTACCCTACTGCTTTGACTAAGTAACCCGACAACATACCAAGCCCTTTACTCGGTAAAGCAGAAAGGCTGGTAAATAAGGCTAGCTGAGTAGCTGTATAAAGCGGATTGGTTTCGCGAGCCATAAAGGCGACAAAAGCTGCGGTACCAAGACCAACACCAATATATTCACCCGCAATCACGAAACCTAATTTCCAAAGTTCTGCTGCACCGATATGGTCAAAATGTCCAAATGCAGCCAACCAAATAAATCCACCAATCGTAATCAATTGGATAAAACCAAATACCCATAATGCACGGTTAATCCCTAGGCGAAGCATGATCACACCGCCTACAAGACCAGCTGAGATACTTGCCCAAAGTGAAGTGCTTTTTACTACCAACGCAATATGTTCTTTTTCAAAGCCCATGTCATAGACGAATTTCGTTTGTAACGTGGTGGCAAATGAATCGCCAAATTTATACAAGAACAAAAAGAGTAAAAAACCGATGGCTTGGGCGACACCTTTGCGTTGGAAGAACTCTTTTAACGGTATCCAAAACACCATATAGAAAGGTTGATCACGATCGACTTGTGCAATCTGCGGTTCTTTCGCTAAAAAGAGCGTCATAAATATGCCCGCTAGCATACAAAGTGCGGTCAATAAAAAGACGGTTTCCCATGGATAAATCGTCGCTAAATAAAGCGAGAGCCCGCCAGGAATTAAACCTGCAACGCGATAAGCATTAATATGGATGGTGTTCCCCAATCCTAATTCATTATCCGTTAAAATTTCACGACGATAAGCATCGAGTACAATATCTTGTGTTGCAGAGAAAAAGGCAATAAATGTGGCAATTTTAGCCACCGTACTTAACTCTGCCACAGGATCAAACTGACTAATCGCATAAAGCGAAATCAGTAAAATCACTTGAGAAATCAATAACCAACTACGACGACGACCTAAAAAATGCGGAAAATAGCGGTCTAATAATGGCGCCCATAAAAACTTCAAACCATATGGCACCATCACCCCTGTCAATGCACCGATTAATTCAACGGAAAGCCCTTTATCTGTCAACCATACAGGCAACATTTGCAATAACACGAAAAGTGGTAACCCCGAACTAAATCCAGTGAAGACACAGATCAGCATTTTTCGGGTAAAGATTTGACTAGAAAGGGATTGTTCTGACATAAAGTGCGGTTATTTTTGAGCGTGTTTTATCTGATTAAAATATTAGGGGCGGAATGATGCTCCGCCCAACAAGAGTGAGATTAATCTCTGTATCCTTTCGGATTATTTTTTTGCCAATTCCAGGTGTCTTTCATCATTTGCTCAAGACCACGTTCAGCAGTCCAATTTAACTCTTTCGCAGCAAGACTTGGATCGGAATAGCATGTTGCAATATCACCAGGGCGACGCGCAACAAGACGATATGGAATGTTAATATTGTTCGCTTGCTCAAACGCTTTCACCATATCCAGCACAGAATAACCGGTACCTGTACCTAAGTTATAAATGTGTAAACCTGCGTCATTTTCATGGCGATTTAATGCTTTTAAGTGACCAATCGCTAAATCCACCACGTGAATATAATCACGTACACCTGTGCCGTCATGAGTATCATAATCGCTACCAAACACCGAAAGTTGCGGTAATTTACCAATCGCAACTTGGCTGATGTAAGGCAATAGGTTATTTGGGATACCGTTTGGATCTTCACCAATCAAGCCACTTGCGTGTGCACCCACTGGATTGAAATAACGTAAGATCGTCATACTAAATTGTGGTTCAGCTTTCGCAACATCAGTCAGAATTTGTTCCACCATGTATTTAGAGGTACCGTAAGGGTTGGTCGTACCGCCCACTTTGCAATCTTCTGTAATTGGAATAATTTCCGGATCGCCATAAACCGTTGCAGATGAACTAAATACAAAGTTCCATACACCTGCTTTTTTCATTTCTTGAATGAGAACAATCGTACCTGCAACATTATTCATATAGTATTCAGCGGGTTTCTGAACACTTTCGCCCACGGCCTTTAAACCCGCAAAATGGATTACCGACTGAATGCTGTTTTCAGCAAAAATTTTTTGTAATAAAGCACGATCTAAAATATCGCCCTCATAAAATTTCACGTCTTTGCCCGTGATTTCTTTTACGCGTTCTAAAGATTTTGGGGATGAATTGCATAAATTATCCAATACCACCACTTCTTTATTTGCATTTAATAATTCCACTACAGTGTGTGAACCGATATAGCCTGCGCCACCCGTTACTAAAATAGCCATGAGTTACTCCTTAATTATTTTTGTTCACAAATTATAACATTGATTTCTACGATACATAAATTTATCCCCTCTTTTGACCGCACTTTGGTGTGATCGTTGTCACAGAATAAACATTTTTCTCTGGAATTTTAATTTGAGTCATTGAAGTGCTTCGCGATGAGGCGAATAATAGTCACCTAAAATCAAAAAGATAAAGGAAGACAATATGAAACCTCAAACACTTCAAAAAACCGCACTCGCACTACTTGTTGGTTGGTATGCCGCCAATGCAGCTGCTTATTCTGAACAAGGACAAGCCGGTAATACCAAAAGTTGGGAAAGCGCTGAATACCTCAAAGACTGGGGCTTAACCTCAATGAATGCCTCCACGGCTTATGCCCTTGGCTTTAATGGTTCAGGCGTAAAAATCGGCGTGATGGATTCTGGCGTACTATTAAACCACCCTGAATTTCAAGACGGTCGAATCCACGTTGTAAAAACAGAAGGGACTTATAGTAAAGATGGCATGCGTTATCCCGATGCATCGGTGGGAAATGGTCCAATTAATAAAAATGAACCAGTAAAAAACGGCAAACGCAATTTTGATAAAACAGATAATGGCATCTTCACTAAAGGTGAAGCCTTCAATATTGACGGTGCATGGCATAAATATACCAATGATGCACACGGTACGCACGTTGGCGGTACAATGGCGGCAAGCCGTGATGGCAATGAGATGCATGGTGTAGCATTCGGCGCTAATCTGTATTCTGCCAATACTGGTGGTAACGACAACATGACCTATGGCCCAAACCAAGACTATAGTTTCTTCTTACAGGGCTACTCTGCCCTAGCAGATGCCGGTGCAAAAGTGATTAATAACAGTTGGGGTTCAAACCGTCGTGTCAATTCATCCTTTGCCGGTGCACAAGGCTATAAACCAAAATATGATTGGCGTGATGTGCCTGAATATGGTGTGCAATATTATGATGTACCAAAAGCACCTGAGCCAATTTCCAGTCCTGCGGCACATATTTATTTAAGTAACTTAGGCGAAGCTGAAAAAGCTTATTATCAATTTGTCACCAGTGGTGAGAAAAACTTTGTTGATGCGGCTTATGAAGTGGCTAAAAATAGAAAAGTGATTCAAGTCTTCACGGCGGGTAACCGTAGCATGATGGCTGAATCTTTTACGCGTGCTATGTTGCCTTATTTCAGACCTGATGCTGAGAAATACTGGGTAAATGTCACGGGGCAAGTCGGTGGTGAAGGCTATCCGAATGACTCAAATGACGATGTGAGTGATGAAAAAGCAGGCGCAGATATTCAAGAATTTAACCTCGCCGGCCATTCAAAATGGTGGACGATTGCAGCGCCATCCGCCAACATCTATTCCTCCTACATTCAATTACAAGACAACAATACTTATGGTGACCCTATTTACAAATCAGCTGGTGGTACTTCAATGGCTGCGCCTCACGTAAGTGGTGCATTAGGTGTTATCTTTTCTCGCTATCCATACATGACAACTGATCAAGCACGCGATGTTATGCTCACTACAGCAAGACAAACCACACTTCGCAAAGGGCTTGAAGGTAAACCATTAGAACGTTGGGAAACTGAACAAGGTGTACCAAGTAACGTTTGGGGTTGGGGAATTTTAGATCTTGGCAAAGCCATGTTTGGCCCAGGTCAATTCTTAGGAAACATGAAAATCAACCTCAATCAAAATGATGTTTGGTCAAATGATATTAGCGATAAAGCCATCAAAGCTCGTCAAGTCGAAGATCAAGCTGAAGCCGCGACTTGGGCTACACGCAAAGCAGAATTAGAAGCATTAATGCAAAATCGTGCAGGCGCGACAGCTGAAGAAAAAGCAGAATATCAAGTAGGTTTAGCGCGTGAAGCCGCTCGTAATGAACGTGCTGCACAAGGCTATGTTGGTGCATTAACTAAAAATGGGACTGGCACCTTAACCCTCACTGGTAATAACAGCTTCACTGGTGAGATTACCGTGAATGAAGGTCAGCTTTCAGGGTTAAATCAATCCCTTGATTCGGCACAACAAGTCATCGTAAAACAAGGTGCAACATTGGAAGTGTTACCGAAAGCGGAAGTCACTAAACCAAGTGAGAATGGATTTGTTACTGAAACCTTAACTAGCACCGCGAAAACGGTCACTGCGACAGTAGAAAAAGGTGGTCGTTTCTTACTGAATAATGGTATTGCTAACGTCAATGCAACCTTTGCAGACGGTTCTGTTTTAGTGCCAAATAAATTTGATGAAGAAATTCTGCCTCAATTACAAAAAGATCCACAAAAAGCGGTATCTGTGCAAGGTACTGGCTCATTTGTGGGGGCTGAAAATGCGGTAGTTGAAACACCTCGTACTTATGATTTCTTTGCCGTTAAAAATGAAAGTAATGCGAATACGTTGAAAGTGACTGTTCAGAAAAAAGCCCTTTCATCTGCGGCGACGACTGAAAATGAAGTGGCTATCGCCAATGCCTTAGATGCAGCAACAAACAGTGCGGCATATCAAAGCCTTATTTGGGGTACAAAAGAGAATGCTCGCCAAGCCTTTGCTCGTTTAAGCTATGATGAAGATCTCGCGGCCGAACAACACAATGTGTTAAATGGCTTATTGCTTCGTCAGCAACTTGCCCAACCGGGTGCAGTAAGAGCACAACTTAATACCGGCACACAAATTTGGACAAGTGGCACCTTCACCCACTTCAGCACGGATAGTTTAAGCAGTCATGCGTACAATCAACTTGTGGGTGTTGATGCAACCATTGATACAAACAAACATTTAGGTGTATTTGTTGGTTCAACACAAAATAGCCACAAAATTGACCGCACTTCGAAAGATCGTGCCGTGCATTTAGGCTTAACAGCTGAACATCGTTTCAACCTGTTAACACCGAAAATTGGCTTTATTCAAAGCTGGGGTAAACACGAACAACGCGCTGAATTTGCACAAGGTGTGAAAACCCATAGCCAAACACAAAATGTCTTTGCTGAACTTGCCTACACTGGCTTAAAAGGCGAACATTTTGCGATTGAACCTTATGCTGGCGTAAGCTATATGCACATCAAAAACAAAGGTGTGACAAAAGACGAAGTGCAGTTAAAAGACAACAATCGTGATTTAATCGTCACCTCTGCAGGTTTACGTCCATCCATTCCATTTGCAATCGGTGGCGTTCAATTAAATCTATTAGGTGATGTGGCTTATCATCGTTTCCATAAAGATAAAGCCGCTGAAGGCAGCTTAGTTATCAATAACCAAGGTGTAGCGAATCTTTATGGTAAAGAATTGAAAAATGTCGTCACGACAGGTGTGGCACTACAAGCTCAATTTACACCAGTATTGAGTATGAAAGTCGGCTATCAAGGTGCTTATAACCACGATACCAAAGCCAATAATGTTAATGCAGAATTACGTTTCTCATTTTAACGATATTCAATAAGACAAAAGTGCGGCCAGTTTTTGAGAAGTTTTAAAACTCTTTGAAAATTGACCGCACTTTATACTTCTGTATTTTAAATTATAGTCTGTTTAAATATCAAACAGACTACAAGTTTCAAAGAACTTAACACCTAAGATTAAACTCTTCCTATACCCTCCTACTTCTTAGTTTTTTAGATATAAGAATTGATAATACTATTAATGGTGATAATCTAGAAAAACCATATAAGTTAAATGACAATACATCAGTAACATCCTTCATAGATATATTCCAAAAACTCACAATAAATATTAAATAATATCATAAGAAAAGATAATCCAATAAAACAAAATAGAAATACGAACAGAGAATAACCTATAAAATAAACTAAAAACTCTATTAATCTACTTTGCATATAGACTCCCTTTTAAAAAGATGGTGCGTGGTGTATAGCCAAAGTTTCACGAATGAATAAAAACATAAACATTTTTAAATCCCCCCCCCCCTTACTTCACCCCAGACCTTGTTATATAGCAGCCTATAGTTTATTTTTTATAAAAAACAGAACCAAAACAAAAAACATAAAAGAATGCATTGCAATCATTTTTAAACGTTCTATAAAACCATAATTAAAATAATCTAAAAAATTTATATTTAGAATATCATTGTTATTTTCAATATTATATAAAATCCTAGCCACAACAAACATTGATAAATTTAACAAAAAAGAACCTATAACAATAATAAATAATAAATTTAAAAATTTACCCTTCATAATTCACCATCATCTATTTATTATATTCATACTGTATCTATCTATTACCATTCTCCCCGCTTAAGGTTCCTCCTATATTAGGAATATGGTTAAAAACATGCTGATTCTAGAAGTGTATATAGCGAATTTTAATTATACTTTTATTCATCTATAAAAACAAAAGGCATCAATCTGATGCCTTTTTAATTCATTAAAATGAAAAATTAACGTTCATTCCAACGTTTGATAGATTCACGAATCACTTCTTTCGCTTCTTCTACATCGCCCCAGTGAGTCACTTTCGTTGAACCTGGTTTTTTTAATGCTTTGTAGTTGTTGAAGTGGAATTCAATTTGTTTGATTAATTGCGCTGGTACATCGGCAAGGCTGTTGTATGCATTGCCTGTATCGCGGTCATCTGCTGGCACACAAACGATTTTATCGTCCACTTCGCCATCATCAACGAATTTCATCACACCGATTACTTTTGCTTCAAGGAATACACCCGTTGCAAGTGGTTGACGAGTTAATAATAAAACGTCTAACTCATCGCCATCTTCATCTAAAGTTTGCGGAATGAAACCATAGTTAGTTGGTTTTGCGAAGATCGCAGGCTCAACACGGTCTAATTGGAACGCTGCAACTTTACGGTTCCATTCGATTTTGTGGCAGCTCCCTTCTGGAATTTCATTTACCACATTGATAATGCCGGCATCTACATCGCCTGGCGTTAAAATTTGATTAAAATCAGCCATTGTTTTTCCTTTTTTGATTACGTTAAAAACTTTCAGAGTATAGCAGTTTTTAGTCGATAAAAAAATATGCGAAAAACATCCTCAAAACTGACCGCACTTTCCCGCCAGACTGACAAAAAACGATTGCGCAAACGTTTACTTTTAAATGATTTACTATAAAATAGCACATCTTTTTGATTATTAACCTAGGGGACTTTATGTCAAGTTTAGAAAAAACCTTTGAACTCAGTAAACGCGGTTCAACGGTTCGTCAAGAAATCATTGCGGGTTTAACCACCTTCTTAGCCATGGTGTATTCCGTGATTGTTGTGCCTAAAATGCTTGGTGATGCAGGCTTTCCGGCTGAATCTGTCTTTATCGCAACCTGTTTAGTGGCAGGTCTTGGTTCGATCTTAATCGGCTTTTGGGCAAATGCGCCAATGGCGATCGGCTGTGCCATTTCATTAACCGCTTTCACCGCATTTAGCTTAGTGATAGGTCAACATGTTTCTATTCCTGTGGCATTAGGTGCCGTATTCCTCATGGGTTTAGTGTTCACCTTAATTTCTGCAACAGGTATTCGTTCATGGATCTTACGTAATCTACCGTCAAGCATTGCGCACGGTGCAGGGATCGGGATCGGCTTATTCTTACTTTTAATCGCCGCAAATGGCGTAGGCTTAGTGGTCGGCAACCAAGCGGGTTTACCGGTTAAATTAGGCGATTTCACCTCTTTCCCAGTAATGATGTCTTTAATCGGTCTTGCATTTATTATCGGCTTAGAAAAAATGAAAGTGAAAGGCGGGATTTTATGGGTCATCATCGCGATTACTATCGTAGGTTTAATCTTCGATCCAAACGTAACATTCAATGGTCAAATCTTCAAAATGCCAACCTTTGGTGAAAACTCACTTTTCTTACAATTAGATCTCCAAGGTGCATTACAACCTGCCATTTTACCGATTGTCTTTGCTTTAGTGATGACAGCGGTATTTGACGCAACAGGTACTATTCGCGCAGTTGCAGGACAAGCTGACTTATTAGACAAAGACGGACAAATCATCAACGGTGGTAAAGCCTTAACCTCTGACTCTGTAAGTAGCTTATTCTCAGGCTTATTTGGTACTGCGCCAGCAGCCGTTTATATCGAGTCTGCAGCAGGGACAGCCGCAGGCGGTAAAACGGGTATCACCGCTATCGTCGTCGGCGTATTATTCTTATTAATGTTATTCTTCCAACCACTTGCATTCTTAGTGCCAGGTTACGCAACTGCGCCAGCGTTAATGTATGTGGGCCTATTAATGTTAAGCAATGTGAGCAAATTAGACTTCGATGATTTCGTAGGCGCAATGAGCGGCTTAGTTTGCGCGGTATTCATCGTTTTAACGGCAAACATCGTAACCGGTATCATGCTTGGCTTTGCGGCATTAGTTATCGGTCGCATCGTAAGTGGCGATGTGAAAAAACTCAACATCGGTACAATTATCATCGCCATTGTACTTGTCGCATTCTATGCTGGCGGCTGGGCGATTTAATTAAATGCATCTTGATAAGGCGAATGAATGGTTCGCCTTTTTTATTTTGTGTATTAAAAACAATCGAAAAACCAACCGCACTTTTACTTTACAAATCCCTAAATCCGCCTAAAATACAGGCCTTTAATACGGCTTGCCAAAAGCAAGCTACTGACCTGAAATCAGACAAGAGAACATTATGACAACCCCATTTAAACCTGAATTACTCTCCCCTGCGGGCTCCCTTAAAAATATGCGCTACGCCTTCGCGTATGGCGCAGATGCCGTTTATGCAGGCCAACCACGTTACAGCTTACGTGTACGTAACAATGAATTTAATCATGCCAATTTAAAAATCGGGATTGATGAAGCCCATGCACTTGGCAAAAAATTCTATGTAGTGGTGAACATCGCACCGCATAACTCCAAGCTCAAAACCTTTATCAAAGATTTACAACCTGTGATCGACATGGGCCCCGATGCCTTAATTATGTCTGACCCAGGCTTAATCATGTTGGTGCGTGAAAACTTCCCGGATATTGATATTCATCTTTCTGTACAAGCAAATGCGGTAAACTGGGCAACGGTAAAATTCTGGAAGCAAATGGGGTTAACGCGTGTGATTTTATCGCGCGAATTATCAATCGAAGAAATCGCTGAAATTCGCCAACACGTGCCAGATATCGAACTCGAAATTTTCGTACACGGTGCGTTATGTATGGCGTATTCTGGTCGTTGCTTGCTTTCAGGCTATATCAACAAACGCGACCCAAACCAAGGCACTTGTACCAATACTTGCCGTTGGGAATACAAAATGGAAGAAGGCACCACGGATGAAGTGGGTAACATCGTGCCGAAAATCGATCCCGCTCAACAAATCGAAGTGAAAAATGTCGCACCAACCTTGGGTGAAGGTGCGGTAACAGATAAAGTCTTCCTTTACACCGAATCACAAAAGCCAGATGAACAAATGACGGCGTTTGAAGATGAACACGGCACTTACTTTATGAACTCAAAAGATCTGCGTGCAGTACAACACGTGGAAAAATTGACCGCACTTGGTGTGCATTCTTTAAAAATAGAAGGCCGTACTAAATCATTCTATTACTGTGCTAGAACCGCACAAGTTTACCGCAAGGCCATTGATGATGCGGCTGCGGGCAAACCATTTGATGAAAGCTTAATGGATACGTTGGAATCCCTTGCTCATCGTGGTTATACCGAGGGTTTCTTACGTCGTCATACGCACGATGAATACCAAAATTACGAATACGGCTACTCTATTTCTGAACGCCAACAATTTGTCGGTGAATTTACCGGTAAACGTAACGAACAAGGCATGGCTGAAGTGGCGGTAAAAAATAAATTCTTGCTTGGCGATGAAGTAGAAATGATGACCCCACAAGGCAACATCGTTTTTAAAATTGAAAAAATGCTCAATCGCAAAAACGAGAATGTGGAAGCCGCACTTGGCGATGGCCACTTTGTGTTCTTAGATGTGCCACAAGATATCCAACTTGATTATGCGTTGCTAATGCGTAACTTGGTCAACACCAACACGCGCAATCCACACAATTAAATTGTTAAAAAAATGTTGCATTTGTTAATAAGTGTACTATAATACACTCCATACCTGATTTGTTAATTCAACAACTCATAGTATGACTCCAAATATTTTGCCCTTTCACTTTTTTGAAAGGGCTTTTTTTCTTGTTCTTTCCTCCGAATAGCTCTAGACTATGCCCCATTTTTAGCTTTCATTATTTATAATTATGCGTGTTTCTGACTTTCATTTTGACTTACCTGATGAGCTGATCGCTCGTTATCCTAAAGAAGATCGCTCTTCTTGCCGTTTGCTACAACTCAATGGCGAAAACGGGGAAATTTCTCACCGCACTTTTACTGATGTATTGGATTTAATCGACGAAGGTGATTTATTGATTTTTAACAATACGCGCGTGATCCCTGCTCGTATGTTTGGTCGTAAAGCCAGTGGCGGGAAAATTGAAGTGTTGGTTGAACGCGTATTAAGTGAACATCATTTTTTGGCGCATATTCGTTCATCAAAAGCTCCGAAAGAAGGTGCTGAATTATTTTTAGGTGAAGATAAGCTCGGTGAAAATAATGGCGTAAAAGCGATTATGGTCGGTCGTCAAGATGCCCTTTTTGAGGTGGAATTAGCGGATAAAAGTCGCAATGTACTTGATGTGTTACAAGAAATCGGTCATATGCCTTTGCCGCCTTATATCGATCGCCCTGATGAAGAAGCGGATCAAGAATGTTATCAAACCGTATATAACAAAGTGCCAGGTGCAGTGGCTGCACCAACAGCTGGTTTGCATTTTGATGATGAGCTTTTACAAAAATTACACGAAAAAGGCGTTAATTTTGAATTTGTAACTTTGCATGTGGGCGCCGGTACATTCCAACCCGTACGTGTTGAAAATATTGAAGATCACATTATGCACGCGGAATATGTGGAGCTTTCTCAAGAAGTCTGCAATGCCATTATTGAAACGAAAAAAGCGGGCAAACGTGTGATTGCGGTAGGCACAACATCCGTGCGTTCTGTTGAAACCGCCGCCCTATCAGCAGAAGAAAATGGCAACCCAGATTTAATTGAACCTTATTTTTCAGATACGTCCATTTTTATTTACCCAGGCAAATCATTCCGTGTGGTGGATGCGTTGATTACCAACTTCCACTTGCCAGAAAGTACATTGATTATGTTGGTGTCTGCCTTTGCAGGCTTTAGCCACACCATGAATGCCTATAAAAGTGCGGTCGAAAATCGCTATCGTTTTTTCAGTTATGGCGATGCAATGTTCATTACCCAAAATCCCAATGTGAAAGGCTTAGAATAAGTGGTTTGACTTATTTTCAACCAACTCATAAAATACCTATCAAGAAGCCTGTACTAACAGGCTTTTTTATTGAACAACAACCTACGAACTGTTTATTCGTTAAGGAAAAAAATGAAATATGAATTAGATAAAACCAGCGGTAGCGCACGTCGTGGTCGCTTGGTATTTGAACGTCCTCAAGGCACGTTCAGCGTAGAAACCCCTGCATTTATGCCAGTGGGTACTTATGGCACAGTAAAAGGCATGACACCAGAAGAAGTGCGTGCGACAGGTGCAGAAATTTTATTGGGTAACACGTTCCATTTATGGCTTCGTCCAGGTCAAGAAGTGATGCGTAAACACGGTGATTTACATGACTTTATGCAATGGCATCGTCCGATTTTGACTGACAGTGGCGGCTTCCAAGTATTTAGTTTAGGTAAATTACGTAAAATCACCGAAGAAGGCGTAAAATTCCAAAATCCAATTAATGGTGAGCGCATTTTCCTTTCACCTGAAAAATCCATGGAAATTCAATATGATTTGGGTTCTGACATCGTGATGATTTTCGATGAATGTACGCCTTATCCAGCGACTTTTGATTATGCGAAAAAATCCATGGAAATGTCCCTTCGTTGGGCAAAACGCAGCCGCGATCGCTTTGATGAATTAGGCAATAAAAATGCGCTATTCGGTATTATCCAAGGCGGCGTGTTTGAAGCATTACGCAAAGTCTCATTAGAAGGCTTAGTGAATATTGGCTTTGACGGTTATGCGGTGGGCGGTTTAGCGGTAGGCGAACCCAAAGAAGACATGCATCGTATTTTAGAATACATCTGCCCACAAATCCCGGCTGACAAACCTCGTTATTTAATGGGCGTGGGTAAACCAGAAGATTTAGTGGAAGGCGTACGTCGTGGTATTGATATGTTTGACTGCGTAATGCCAACCCGTAATGCACGTAACGGCCATTTATTCGTGACAGATGGTATTGTTAAAATCCGTAATGCAAAATACCGTGATGATACTAGCCCGTTAGATCCTGAATGTGATTGCTACACCTGTAAAAACTACACCAAAGCGTATTTATATCATTTAGATAAATGCGGTGAAATTTTAGGTGCGCGCTTAAATACCATTCACAATTTACGCTATTATCAACGTTTAATGGCGGAAATTCGTCAAGCTATCGAAGACGATCGTTTTGATGATTTTGTGGTGGAATTCTATGCTCGCATGGGCAAACCTGTTCCACCATTACAATTAGCGGATAAATCATAATTGATGAAAGTGCGGTAGAAAAATGAAATGTTTTTTGACCGCACTTTTTAACAAAGGAAACCCTATGCAAATCCTTGAACCTCAACAATTTGCCACTTGGAATGAGCCGATTGATATGCTTTATGCCTGTCATAGCAAGGTGAAACGCTTTTGCAAGCAGCTCACTATTCTTCCTGGCTATTTAGAAAAGAATGGCGTGAATCAAGCTGTATTAAATGATGTGAAAACCATTTTGCAGTATTTTAATCACGCGGCGCCCCTTCATCATGATGACGAAGAAAAAGACTTCTTTCCCGCTTTAATTGAAAAAGCGCCTCAAGCGAAAGAATCAGTAGATGAATTAGAACGCCAACATGTTACTTTGCATGAAACTTGGGCAAAACTTTCTGAACAGTTAGAGGAATTGATTGCAGAGAAACGCACTGATGTAGATGAAAGGCTGATTACGCTGTTTGTGGCGAGTTATGATAGACACATTGCTCTTGAAGAGCCGTTATTTGAGCTCGGTAAGCAATATTTATCAGCAGAACAACTGACAGCGATGGGCAAAATTATGTTTGCTCGTCGCCAAGCTTAAATCATGAAATATCAATTAGATTTGACCGCACTTTCCTGCCCGATTCCGCTTTTAACAGCGAAGAAGGCTTTAGCAAATTTAGCGCCAAATGATGAATTAGTATTGCAATTAAATCGTCAAAGTGCGGTGGAAAATTTTGTTGTTTTTTGTGAAGAAAATCAATGTGAATTAGTGAATCAGCATTGGCTTTCCGAACAAATCTTCGAAGTTTGCTTGAAAAAAATCAATTAATCCTAAAATTCTGGTTGTTATTGCCTTCATCGGCTTTTACTGAATGCCGTTTTATGGTATTTTACGCACACTTTTAACTTTTCATTTATAAGGAAAACACAATGGAAGCACAAAGCCCAATGTCCACGTTATTTATTTTCGTGATCTTCGGTTTAATTTTTTATTTTATGATTTACCGCCCACAAGCGAAACGTAATAAAGAACACAAAAAATTAATGTCTGAATTAGCGAAAGGCACTGAAGTATTAACCGCTGGTGGTTTGATTGGTAAAATCACTAAAGTAACCGAAGGTGCTGAAATTGTTATCGCGTTAAACGATACCACTGAAATCACGATTAACCGTAACTACATCGTTTCAGTATTACCGAAAGGTTCTGTAAAATCTCTCTAATTTAAATTCCTAAAGGGAAAACTATGTTAAATCGTTACCCATTATGGAAGAATCTAATGGTGATCCTTGTGGTCGCCATTGGTGCTTTATACTCTCTTCCAAATATCTATGGTGAAGATCCTGCGGTGCAAATTTCCGGTACTCGCGGACAACAAGCAGACACCACCGCATTAACTGAAGTACAAAATGTACTAAAAGAAAATAACCTTCCAACTAAATCTATCGTTCTTGAAAATGGCTCTATCTTAGCCCGTTTCACCAACACAGATGACCAACTTCTTGCCAAAGATAAAATTTCAGAAAAACTTGGCACTAACTACACCACCGCATTAAACCTTGCACCGGCAACACCGGCTTGGTTAAGCAGCATTGGTGCAAATCCAATGAAATGGGGTTTAGACTTACGTGGTGGGGTACGTTTCTTGATGGAAGTGGACATGAATTCTGCTTTGGCTAAACGTCAAGAACAATTACAAGACACATTACGTGGCGAATTACGTAAAGAAAAAATTCAATTTACCGCAATTAAAAACGGTGACAAATTTGGTACAACGGTCACATTAGAAAACGCTGATCAAATGTCAAAAGCGGCGCGTATTATTCGTCAATTACACCCAACATTAGACGTGTCTGACATTGGTGACAACACCTTAAATCTTGCACTTTCTGAAGCGTCATTGACAGAATCACGTAACTTAGCGATCGAGCAAAACTTAACGATTTTACGTAAACGTGTCGCTGAATTAGGTGTAGCTGAAGCGGTTATCCAACGTCAAGGTGCAGAACGTATCGTAATCGAATTACCGGGTGTTCAAGATACGGCGCGAGCAAAAGAAATCTTAGGGGCGACTGCAACACTAGAATTCCGTATTGTGAATTCATTAGTGAATCCTGAATCAGCAGCACGTGGCATGTTGCCTTCTGACACAGAAATCAAATATGACCGTCAAGGTAGACCTGTTGCACTTTACAAACGTGCTGTATTAGGTGGTGAGCACATCATCAACTCAAGCTCAGGCTTAGACCAAAACACCAGTACGCCACAAGTAAGTGTAACCTTGGATAGTGAAGGCGGCGAAATCATGTCGCAAACCACCAAGAAATACTACAAAAAACCAATGGCAACCTTGTATGTAGAATACAAAGACAACGGTAAAAAAGACGAAAATGGCAAAACCATTTTAGAGAAAAGTGAAGAAGTGATTAACGTTGCTACTATTCAAGGTCGCTTCAGTTCTAACTTCCAAATTACAGGTGTAAGCAGTTCTGCAGAAGCACAAAACCTTTCTATGTTATTAAAATCAGGTGCATTAATCGCGCCAGTGCAAATTGTTGAAGAACGTACAATCGGTCCTTCTCTTGGTGCACAAAACGTAGAACAAGGTATCAATGCAAGCTTCTGGGGCTTAATTGCCGTTATTGTCTTCATGCTGATTTACTATAAAATCTTCGGTATTATCGCAAGCTTTGCATTGGTGATTAATATCGTTTTATTAGTCGGTTTGATGTCTATCCTACCAGGTGCAACACTCACCATGCCAGGGATTGCGGGTATCGTATTAACCCTGGGGATGTCGGTGGATGCCAACGTACTTATTTTTGAGCGTATCAAAGAAGAGATTCGTAATGGTCGTCCAATCCAACAAGCCATTAACGAAGGTTATAACGGTGCATTCACCTCTATCTTCGATGCGAACTTAACCACAATTTTAACGGCAATCATTCTTTATGCTGTGGGTACCGGCCCAATTCAAGGCTTTGCGGTAACTCTTGCATTAGGTGTGGCAATTTCAATGTTTACAGCAATTACCGGAACACGCGCTATCGTGAACTTCCTATACGGCGGTAAACGTCTTGAAAAATTATCAATTTAGGTAGGATAAGATGAGATTATTTGCAAAAGATAAAAACGGACATTTTATCCGTGAAGTGAATGGGATTAAATTGCCATTCCCTCTCACTGAATTTATGAAAGTGAGATTTGTAGGGTATGCATTTTCCGCAATTTTAATGGCGATTTCCCTCTTCTTCATTGTGACAAAAGGCTTCAACTGGGGCTTGGACTTTACCGGTGGTGTGGTATTTGATACGCACTTCTCACAACCGGCTGATTTAGAGAAAATCCGTGGCACATTAAATCAAAACGGGATTGCAAGCCCAATTGTACAAACAACCGGTTCTGTACAAGACGTGATGATTCGCTTACCGGCTGACAATAACGACTCTGCGATTGGTGATCACGTTAAAAGCATGCTCCAAACAATTGACCCTAATATTCATATTAACAGTATCGAATTCGTCGGCCCGAACGTCGGTGAAGAGCTGGCTCAAGGTGCGGTTTATGCAACCCTTGCGACCTTGGCAATGATGTTAATTTACGTGGGTTCACGTTTTGAATGGCGTTTAGGTTTTGGTGGTATTGCCTCACTTGCGCATGACGTGGTGATTACACTCGGTGTATTCTCTGCATTACAAGTCGAAATGGATTTAACCTTCGTGGCGGCGATTCTTTCCGTTGTAGGTTATTCTATCAACGATAGTATCGTGGTATTCGACCGTGTGCGTGAAAACTTCCGTAAAATTCGCCGTGTAGAAACCATCGATATTATTGATATTTCCTTAACGCAAACCTTATCGAGAACCATCATGACATCTCTCACAACGCTTCTTGTTGTGATTGCCTTGTTCTTCTTTGGTGGTCCATCAATTCATAACTTCTCATTAGCGTTATTAATTGGTATCGGTTTCGGTACTTATTCATCAATCTTTATCGCGATTGCGATTGCTTATGATATCGGCCTACGCCGTGAACATATGATTCCACCAAAAGTGGATAAAGAAGTAGATGATTTACCTTAATCTATTAAACATCAGATAAAAAGAAAGCCACCATAACGGTGGCTTTTTTATTGCTAAAATTATGACATTTTATGACCGCACTTTAGTCGTTTACATCACCTAATAAAGCCGCATATTTCTTCGTTGATTCTGAGCTTTCCAAGGTAATTTTAAACGCCATTGTCAGCGGCACTGAAAGTAACATACCGACCGTACCGAGCAACCATCCCCAGAAAAGCAACGAAAAGAATACGACCAAGGTAGAAAGCCCTAAAGTTTTTCCCATCATTTTTGGTAATATTATTGAACCAATCACAATATTTGATGCAATGATACCAGCTGTCACGCCCATACCCACACCAAATCCATTCAGCAATAACGCTTGGACAACAATCGGCACGGCTGCAATAATCGAACCAATATTTGGAATGTAATTTAATAGGAAGCTTAAGGTTGCCCATAAAATCGCATATTGGACATCCATTACATCCAACAAAATCCACGTCGAGACGCCGGTAAGCAGACTAATCACCGTTTTCACACCAAGATAACTAATCACACCATCTAAAATACGATCGATGTGATGTTCTTCCGCGACAACATCATGTTCATTATCACTTAAAACTAAAGCAAGTTTATGCTTCATGGTTGGCGCTTCAAGCAGCATAAAAATCACCGCTAAGATCAACACAAAAACATTCGTCACCACGCCAGAAAAGTTTAATAATAAACGGCTCACAAAGTTCATGATCACACTTGGATCAAAATGCTCCATAATGGCTTCGCGAGAAATCACAATCGGCAATTTCAGTTTTTGAGCTAACGCCATGACGTCATTTATACGTTCCGAAAGCAGCACTTTATATTGAGGAATCGAGCGTGTGAATTCCTGCACGCTGCTGTTAATTAATCCCACCAGGAAAAAGAATACGATTAAAATTAAGATAAACAACAAGGCTATGGCGATGCCATGTGGCACTTTGCGTTGTGTCATCGCTTTAATCACTGGCGAACAAATAATGGCGATAAATAATGCCAATAAAAAAGGCACGACAATCTCCGCCGCCAGTTTAATTCCCGCAAACACAATCACTAAAGCCGCCATTGCGACTAAAGTGCGGTTAAAATTTAAGTTTTTTTCCACTAAATGGCTTCCTCATTTTCTTCGCCTGTACGAACACGGATCACGCGTTCTACATCATAAACAAAGATCTTCCCATCACCGATTTTCCCTGTTTGGCAAGTTTCAACAATGGTTTCAAGGCACTGTTCAAGTAAATCATCCGGCACGACAATTTCCATTTTCACTTTAGGTAGAAAATCCACCATATATTCCGCACCGCGATAAAGCTCTGTATGCCCTTTTTGGCGACCAAAACCACGGACTTCAGTCACGGTCATTCCGCTAATGCCAATATCAGATAAATTTTCACGCACATCATCTAATTTAAATGGCTTAATAATGGCTTCGATTTTTTTCATTTTATTTCTCCAAATTTTCACGGCGTGCGGCTTTCGGGCGGAAGCTCGCAATCACTTCTGGTTTCGTATCAATATAAATACCGTCGATTAATTGCAAGCAGTAAGGCACTGCACTAAAAATCCCTTTCACTAAGACCTTGCCTTGCTCATCTTTCACGCCTTCTAAGGTTTCTTTGATGGCTTTTGGCTGACCTGGTAAATTCAAGATTAGACTGTTTTTACGAATCACACCAACTTGACGAGATAAAATTGCTGTTGGCACAAAATGTAAACTCACTTGACGCATTTGCTCACCAAATCCTGGCATTTCACGATCAGCTACTGCTAACGTTGCATCAGGTGTCACATCACGTTTTGCAGGTCCTGTACCGCCCGTTGTGAGCACTAAATGACAATGGTGCTCATCCACTAATTCTTTCAGCGTTTGTTCGATTAATGGTTGCTCATCTGGAATTAATCGCGTTTCCACTTCAAAAGGATCCACCAACGCTAGCTCTAACCATTGTTGTAATTCTGGAATCCCTTGATCTTGATACACACCACTTGATGCACGATCTGATACTGAAACCAAACCAATTTTTAAAAGTGCGGTCATTTTTTTCCTCATTTTTATACGCAATACACAGCGTCATTCTACCCTATTTTATCTTTTACCAAAGCATAAAAAAGCCATTTAGCTTTCACTAAATGGCTTTCATTTTACAAATTATTGTCTGGCTTGAACTTTGCCATCCACATAATCCACTGTGACCACTTTACCTGGTAATAATTGACCAGATAGAACTTGTTGTGCCAAGCTGTTTTCGATCTCTTGTTGAATTGCACGTTTTAATGGACGCGCCCCATAAATTGGGTCGTAACCCACTTCACCAATGAAATCTAATAACGCTTCAGTAAACACTAATTCGTAACCGCGAGTTTCCATACGTTTTGCTAAACGTTCTAATTGGATGCTTGCAATCGCACGGATATTATCTTTACCAAGTGGGTGGAATACCACAGTTTCGTCAATACGGTTGATGAATTCCGGACGGAAATGTTGGCTCACCACTGACATCACTAAGGCTTTCATTTCACCATAGCTTTCGTCTTTGCTACCTTGGATTAAATCAGAACCCAAGTTAGAGGTCATAATCACCACGGTGTTACGGAAGTCCACTGTACGACCTTGACCATCAGTTAAACGACCATCATCCAATACTTGTAATAAGATATTGAATACGTCCGCATGTGCTTTTTCCACTTCATCCAATAAAATCACCGAATATGGACGACGACGCACCGCTTCCGTTAAGTAACCACCTTCTTCATAGCCGACATAGCCTGGAGGCGCACCCACTAAACGAGATACGCTGTGTTTTTCCATAAACTCTGACATATCAATACGAACCATCGCATCTTCACTGTCAAAGAGGAATTTCGCCAAGGTTTTGCAAAGCTCGGTTTTACCTACACCCGTTGGTCCTAAGAATAAGAATGAACCAATTGGGCGGTTAGGATCAGAAAGCCCTGCACGGCTACGACGAATCGCGTTCGCTACGGCATCTACTGCTTCTTCTTGACCGATCACACGTTTGTGCAATTCTTCTTCCATGCGTAAGAGTTTTTCTTTCTCGCCTTCCATCATTTTAGAAACAGGAATACCTGTTGCTTTAGAAAGCACTTCCGCAATTTCTTCATCAGTCACACGATAACGTAATAGGCTCATTTCTTTGCCTTCACCAGTTTCAGCGGCAGCAAGTTGTTTTTCCAATTCTGGAATACGACCGTATTGAAGCTCAGACATTTTACTTAAATCGCCAGCACGACGCGCTTGCTCCATTTCAGTTTTCGCTGCATCTAACGCTTGTTTGATGTGTTGAGAACCAGAGAGTGCTGCTTTTTCTGACTTCCATACTTCTTCAAGTTCGGCATATTCACGTTCTTTATCAGCAAGCTCTTTTTCTAACATTTCTAAACGTTTACGGCTGGCTTCGTCCTCTTCTTTTTGTAATGCCTGTTGTTCCAATTTTAATTGGATGATACGGCGCTCAAGACGATCGAGCGGCTCTGGTTTAGAGTCAATTTCCATACGAATGCTAGAAGCAGCTTCATCGATTAAGTCGATGGCTTTATCCGGCAATTGACGATCGGAAATATAACGATGTGAAAGTGTTGCCGCTGCTACGATTGCTGGGTCAGTAATATCTACATGGTGATGGATCTCATAACGCTCTTTCAAACCACGTAAGATCGCAATGGTATCTTCTACACTTGGCTCATCCACAAAGACTTTTTGGAAACGACGTTCAAGTGCCGCATCTTTTTCGATATATTGACGATATTCGTCTAGTGTTGTTGCCCCCACACAGTGTAATTCACCACGTGCTAAACTTGGTTTTAATAAGTTACCGGCATCCATCGCACCATCAGTTTTACCTGCACCAACCATGGTATGAATTTCATCAATAAAGAGGATCACGCGACCTTCTTCTTTTGATAATTCATTTAAAACAGCTTTTAAGCGCTCTTCAAACTCACCGCGGTATTTCGCACCGGCAATCAAAGCACCCATATCTAAAGAAAGTACACGTTTGTTTTTTAAGCCTTCAGGTACTTCACCATTAACAATACGTTGTGCCAAACCTTCCACGATAGCAGTTTTACCAACACCAGGCTCACCGATTAATACTGGGTTGTTTTTGGTACGACGTTGTAATACTTGAATCGCTCGACGAATCTCTTCATCACGGCCAATAACTGGGTCGAGTTTGCCACTTTCAGCACGAGCTGTTAAATCAATGGTATATTTTTCAAGAGCTTGTCTGCTTTCTTCTGCATTTTGATCGTTCACGCTTTCTCCTCCACGAATATGTTGAATCGCTTGTAAAATTTGTTCTTTTTTCGCACCACATTTTTTCAAAATGTCATTTAATGCGCCACGCTCTTCAAGCGCTGCCAATAAGAACAATTCACTGGAAATAAATTTATCTTGTTTTTGTTGTGCTAATTTGTCACATAAATTCAATAAGTTGAGTAATTGACGAGAAATTTGTACGTCACCGCCGTTACCTGACACTTGTGGCAATTTATTCAATTCTGCGTTTAATTCATTACGTAATAACGACACATTCACGCCACTTGCTGTCAAAATAGGTGCAATTGAACCGTCTTGTTGATTTAAAAGTGCGGCCAATAAATGCACTGGTTCGATAAACTGATTATCTTTACCAAGCGCTAATGACTGTGCTTCACTGAGTGCTTGTTGGAATTTAGTGGTAAATTTTTCAATATTCATATCTTATCTTCTCCTGCATTAAATACTCGGGGTCATCCCCTTTATGAGTAATTAGATAAGACCCTTTTTTGGTATTTCAAGAGAAAAAATCGACAATTTTTAATTTTTTCTATCAAATTTTACTTCTTGATAGGTTTAAGCAACTAAGATTTGATGAAGTGGCACGTCCCATACTTCTGTTGGAAGTTGTTCGACTTGCTGACATTGATGAGCTAATCCCACGGGGATAAAAGAAGAATTTCGCCAATTTTGTAAAGTTCGGTCATAAAAACCACCGCCCATGCCTAGACGATTTCCTTGTTTATCAAACGCGACGAGTGGCGTAAAAAGAATATCTAACTCTTTCAAAGGCAATACGTTTTGTACATTAAGTTTGGGCTCCAAAATGCCAAATTTATTTTTCAGCATCGGTGTCTCAGGCAAATAGCGTAAGAACAAAAGGTGATTCGGATTGAAAGGGTGTAAGACAGGCAAATAAACCTGTTTGCCTTGCATCCAAAGAATTTTGATCAGTTTTTCTGTTGAAATTTCTCCATCAAAGGAAATATACAAAGCAATATGCTGCGCATTTCGTTCTTCAATTAATGCAAGCGCTTGCTGAGTAATGGAATCTTCTGCCTGTTGTTGCTGAAGTGCGGTCAAATTTGCTCGTGTTTTACGAATTTGTTGACGGAGTTGATGGCGAAGCGTTTGCTGTGTTGATTTCATTCGATTGGAAGGAATGGATTTTAAAGGAAGGTCCCAGAGTGCCGCTACGAGTAGTAGTCCTTGAACCCGACGGTCCAAGGAAACCGGTAAGGCCATTTTTAGGTTTCTTTAGTCCAATGACAAAGTCAAAGGTCAAGCCTACACACCAATGGCGGGAAACCGATTTATAAAGTTCTAAGTATCGGCTCAGGGACATAACCCATCCACGAACACCCCAGGAAATCTTTTAAATTTATACTAGCTCAATTTGATTAGTTTGACTAGCCTTTATTTGAATAATTTGCTTATTCAAGCACGTCCCACAAGGGACGGGATTATTTTTTAACAGGTTGAATTAAATCAGACTCTTCCGGTTTTTTCACATCTGCAAACTGTTTATCTTTATTCGCATCGATGACTTGTTGAGTTTGACTTGCTAATTGTTGTAAACCCATTTTGTCGTAAGCTTCTTTCATTAAGAATAAGCCTTCGTAAGTCGCTTTTGCATCCGGATATTGTTGTAACATACCCACTACACGATTTGATACCGCGACCCACGCATCACGTTTTGCATAGAATTTCGCAATTTCTAATTCATGACGAGCTAATGAGTCTTTAATATACGCCATACGTGCTACTGCATCTTGTGAATATGGGCTATTTGGGAACGCACGTACTAAACTTTGGAAGTTAGAAAACGCCGTTTTCATTGAAGTTGTTTCACGCGTTGCACGATCGATACCAAAGAAATCTTGGATCATGTTATCGGCCGTTGCTAAGTTTGTTAAACCCGCCATATACACTGCATAGTCACGGTTTGGACTTTGTGGGAATTGGTGTAAGTAGTTATCTACGGTAACCAACGTTGCTGTGTAATCTTGTGTTTTATAGTTTGCATAAATTAAATCAAGCATTGCTTGTTCTTGGTAAGTACTACCAGGGAAACGTTCTGTTGCTGCTTTTAAATAACGAATCGAGTCAGAATAGCTTCCTTCTTGCAATGCTGCTGCCCCTTTTGCATAAAGATCATCAACAGAAGCTTGCTCTACTTCTTTATTACCACTGCTACAAGCTGCAATCGCGAATGAGGTCAATGCAATAAGTGCAAGAGATTTTATTTTACGCATTCTTTTTTCCTTAATTTTTACGAAAATCAATAAATAAGTTACAATTAACGAATATTGTATAGAACATTACACAATAAGCCAACTTTTTAAATTTTTAGATGGATTTTTTATGCCACAAATGACCTTAACGGCTGAAATTCAGCCCGAACAAATGGGACAGCGTTTAGACCAAACCCTCGCAGAGTTGTTCCCAGAATATTCCCGTTCGCGTTTAAAAACCTGGATTGAAGCAAAACAGGTAAAAATGAACGGTGAAATTGCCGATATTCCACGTGCAAAAGTTTATGGCGGAGAGCAAATTGAAATTTCGGTAGAAGTGGAAGATGAAAACCGTTTTGAGCCACAAAATATTCCACTCAATATCGTTTATGAAGATGACGATATTATCGTGATAAACAAACCTAAAGATCTTGTGGTTCACCCTGGTGCGGGCAATCCGGATGGCACGGTACTTAACGCGCTACTCTATCACTATCCACCTATTGCCGAAGTACCGCGCGCAGGAATTGTGCATCGTTTAGATAAAGACACAACGGGTCTCATGGTTGTCGCTAAAACCATTCCAGCGCAAACCAAACTCGTGCGTGACTTACAAAAACGTAAAATCACTCGTGAATACGAAGCCGTCGCCTGTGGCATTATGACCAAAGGCGGCACAGTAGATCAGCCAATGGCTCGTCATGCCACAAAACGCACATTGATGGCGGTTCACCCAATGGGTAAACCGGCTGTGACGCACTATCGCATTATGGAGAATTTCCGTAATTACACACGTTTACGCTTACGTTTAGAAACAGGCCGTACTCACCAAATTCGTGTGCACATGGCGCATATCGCACATCCATTATTAGGTGATCAAACTTACGGAGGTCGTCCTCGCCCACCTAAAAATGCAAGCGAAGCCTTCAATGAGGTTCTGCGTAATTTTAAACGCCAAGCTTTACATGCGGTTATGTTGCGTTTAACTCACCCTATTACAGGTGAAATGATGGAATGGTATGCCCCATTACCAGATGACTTTGTCGAATTACTGAATGCCTTAAAAGCGGATTACCTCGAACACAAAGACGAATTGGATTATTAAGATGAAAAGCATTGTTCCAAACTGGACTGTTCCGCCACATATTCAAGCTTTTACAACCACAAGAGAAGGTGGCGTAAGCCTACCGCCTTTCGATAGTTTCAATTTGGGTGATCATGTCGAAGATGATAAAAGTGCGGTCAAAACTAACCGCACTTTATTAGTCGAAAAACTTAATCTGCCACATTTCCCGTTGTTTTTAACTCAAACGCACAGCACTCGTGTGATTACAGTACCTTATGAGGGAAATAATTTAGAGGCTGATGCAGTTTACACCAATCAACCTAACCAAGTCTGTTTGGTGATGACAGCTGATTGTTTGCCAGTTTTATTCACCAATAAACAAGGCACTGAAGTGGCTGCATCCCATGCGGGCTGGCGCGGACTCTGTGATGGTGTTTTAGAAGAAACCGTCAAATGTTTCCAATCAGATCCAAAAGAGATTATTGCGTGGTTTGGGCCTGCTATCGGACCTAATACGTTCCAAGTAGGAAAAGAAGTGATTAAGCAATTTATGGCTTTTGATCCAATTGCAGAAACTGCTTTTCGACCCGATCCAAATGAAGTAGGAAAATACCTTGGTAATCTTTATCAAATCGCTACACAACGTCTCAATAAATTAGGGATTACCCAAATTTACGGCGGTGAACATTGCACATTCACAGAAAAAGAGACCTTCTTTTCCTATCGTCGAGATGGCAAAACAGGCCGAATGGCGAGTCTGATTTGGATAAAAAAATAAACTCATAAATACAACAAACCGCACCTTAAAGTGCGGTTTGTTTTTGGCTTATTCTGAATAGTTTTCGAACCAACTTTCTAAAATCAAGCAAGCAGAAATTCCATCTACTTTACCTTTATTGAGAGCACGATAACCACCACGCTGGAAAATTTCATCTCTAGCAGAAACCGTCGTTAAGCGCTCATCTTGCAGTTCTACTTTGATACCGAAACGACCATTTAAGCGATTAGCAAATTTTTTCGCACGAAGTGTTAAATCTTGCTCAGTACCATCCATATTTAAAGGCAGTCCCACCACAATAACATCAGGTTTCCAGTCTTTTAAGCATTTTTCAATAGCATCCCAATTGGGAATCCCATCTTGCGCTTTAAATGCTGGTAATGCTTGCGCCGTACCCGTGATACTTTGCCCGACCGCACAACCAATACTTTTTGTGCCGAAATCAAATGCGATTGCCGTGATACCCATTAACTATGCCCTACTTGTGAAAAGACAAAATTATGAGGATTAATCCCCAATAATTGATTCGCTGCGGGATAACGATCTTCATAAATAGTTTCAAATAAAATGGTGTCTGAAGCAGGTGCCACTAACCACGCATTATCTGCAATCTCTTGTTCTAACTGCCCTACGGTCCAACTTGCACAACCGAGAGCAACAAGATATTTTTCGGGCGCATCCTCTGAACCAAAGGTTTCCACAATATCTGCCGAAGTGGTCAGAAACATCTCATCGGTAATTTTATAACTATGCTCAAATTCCTTCGCGGCTTTCTTATGCAGAATAAAACCACGCTCAGAATGTACTGGCCCACCCGCAAGTACAAGTTCATTGCTAAAAGTGCGGTCATTTTTCATCATAAAATTCATTTTTGAATACAGTTCAGCAATGCTTAAATCGGTGGGTTGATTAATCACTAAACCCATCGAACCTTGCTCATTATGCTCGCACATATACACCACGGTATTTTGGAAATAATCCTCCAACTGTGGCATCGCAATTAAAAATTGTCCTTGTAAATCCATCATTATCCCAAATCTCCAAAACAAATTTGTAACGCACTAATGGCTGCTAAAGAAGCCGTTTCTGTGCGTAGTACACGCTTTCCTAATAAAATTTCAGTAAATCCTTGTTGTTCAGTCTGTGCGATTTCTTGAGGTGATAAACCGCCTTCTGAACCAATAAGTAAACGAACCCCTTCTTTAGGAATCGAAGGCAAGGTTTTTATTGAATATTGGGCTCTTGGATGTAAATTCAATTTCAGCGCGCCATCATTTTCTGCACACCAATCTTGCAACTTCATTAACGGACGAATTTCTGGCACAACGTTACGGCCACATTGTTCACAAGCCGCAATAGCAATTTTTTGCCATTGCTGGATTTTCTTATCCATGCGTTCGCCGTCTAGCTTCACGCCACAGCGTTCTGACCATAATGGTGTAATCACGTTAACGCCTAACTCTACAGATTTCTGAATGGTGAATTCCATTCGATCACCACGGGAAATAACCTGCCCTAAGTGAATCAATAAATTCGACTCTTTATCACTCAATTCACAACCAAGAATTTCCACCTTAACGGCTTTTTTGCTCGCTTCAATAATTTTTGCTGGATAAATATGATTACTTCCATCAAATAATTCAATTTGCTCACCTTCAGTCATACGAAGTACACGCCCTACGTGATTAGCCGCCTCCTCTGAAAGTTGGCAAGTAGATTGATTTTTAAGGGATTCTGGATGATAAATTCTTGGAATACGCATAATATTGAGTCTTTGATATAAGGAAAAAGTGCGGTCATTTTCAACCGCACTTTTCATATTATTCTGTTGCTAAATCTTTTGGCAAGCTTTCTAAAATGGCTCGCCAATAAGCGGAAGTCACTTGCTTATGTTTACGAATACATTCCACCACTAAATCGGATTGACCTCTTTCACAAATATCACGCAATTCTACATAAAAATCATGTGTCACTTGGCGATGTTTTTCATCACTAAAGAATAGCAAACCAATTTTATGATAAACCCCACGCAAGCTATTGAAAATTAAACGATAAAAAGGTTTATTTGCCATTACGGTAAACTGACGGAATAAGGCATAATCGAATTCCATGTAACTTTCAGCGGTGTTTTCTAATGAATCTAGCCCTTTAAACAAAGCAACCGAGGCTTTAGGCGAATTTTTTACGGCTTCATAAATATAAGATTCAGACATACGACTACGCAACGAAAGCATATTTTCAATGATTAATGGCGCACTTTGACGATCTAAAGTAATTAAGGTTTCAATAATGCTTGGACCAGCTGTATCCCAAATATTATTGACTTTTGTCGGCTTGCCGTGTTGAATGGTAAGCCAGCCATCACGAGCCAAACGCTGCAATACTTCGCGTAATGTGGTGCGTGTTACACCAATTTTATCAGCTAAATCACGCTCAGAAGGAAGATTGGTGCCTGCGGGAAATACATTATCCCAAATACTTCTAACAATATATTCTTCGGCAAGAGCGGCTGGGCTTTGAGCCCGTAAAAGGGTATTATCTGTTTGCATGAGTATGAAATAAATATAAAAAAATCTAAAAAAGATCAAAAAAATGTGATTTATTCAATAAATCTTCAACTGGTCTATTATCCTTTAAAGCAGTATATATTACAATGACAGGACTATAAAAAAACGGAGTTCGATATGACTTACACACAAGCATTCATGAAAAACTTTCTGGGCGCAAGTCCAGATTGGTATAAATTAACCATTATTGCCTTCTTGGTAATTAACCCGATTTTATTCTTTTTTGTTAGTCCATTTTTTGCAGGCTGGCTACTCGTTGCGGAGTTTATTTTCACGCTAGCCATGGCATTAAAATGCTACCCTCTTCAACCAGGTGGTTTATTAGCATTTGAAGCCATTGCCATTGGCATGACGAATGCCGAACACGTTAAAGCGGAGATCGTGGCAAACTTTGAAGTGGTTTTACTTTTAATCTTCATGGTCGCCGGTATTTATTTTATGAAGCAACTTTTGCTTTATGTCTTTACCAAATTATTAGTGCGTATCCGTTCTAAAATCGTCCTCTCTTTAGCATTCTGTTTTAGTGCAGCATTTCTTTCAGCTTTCTTAGATGCACTAACTGTTGTTGCTGTAATCATCAGTGTTGCCATGGGTTTCTATGGGGTTTATCACAAAGTGGCATCAGGGAAAAATCTACAGGATGCGGTTGATATTGCCGATGATAACAAAATCAAAAATCATGAAACTCTCGAAAAATTCCGCTCTTTCTTACGTAGCTTAATGATGCATGCTGGTGTCGGTACTGCACTCGGTGGTGTAATGACCATGGTAGGTGAACCACAAAACTTAATCATTGCAGAACAAGCTAAATGGAATTTCATTGAATTTTTCTTCCGCATGGCTCCTGTGACAGTCCCTGTATTTATCTGCGGATTACTCACTTGTATTTTAGTCGAAAAATTTAAATTATTCGGTTATGGTGAAAAACTACCGGAAGAAGTATGGCAAGTCTTAGCGGATTTAGATCGTGAAAACGCACAAAAAATGTCTAAACAAGATAAGATTCGTCTTTCTGTCCAAGCGGTTATCGCGGTTTGGTTGATCTTAGGTTTAGCCTTCCATTTAGCGGCTGTAGGCATGATTGGTTTAAGTGTGATTATCCTTGCAACAACCTTTACTGGTGTAACTGATGAACACGCTATTGGTAAAGCATTCCAAGAAAGTTTACCTTTCACGGCATTATTAGTCGTATTTTTCTCTGTCGTTGCGGTGATTATCGATCAAAAACTCTTTGCGCCAATTATTCACTTTGTATTAAGTTCTGAAGAGAAAACACAGTTAGCATTATTCTACGGTTTCAATGGTTTACTTTCTGCGATTTCTGATAACGTATTCGTAGCAACAGTTTATATCAATGAAGCAAAACATGCCCTTGCGACAGGCGCAATTGCACCGCACCAATTTGAATTACTTGCGGTAGCAATCAATACAGGTACAAACTTACCTTCTGTCGCTACACCAAACGGTCAAGCAGCATTCTTGTTCTTATTAACATCATCGCTTGCACCGTTAATTAAACTTTCTTATGGTAGAATGGTCTACATGGCATTGCCTTACACTATCGTATTAACGCTAGTTGGTTTCCTTGCAATCGAATTTATCCTACCAGGAATGACGATTTGGCTTGCAAACCTTGGCTTAATTCTTCCAATTTAATGAAGCATAAGGAGAAAGAATGCTCGACTTTTTTAAGCAATTATCCCTTAAACGTTCAGCGTGGATCTTTTTGGCATTTTCCGCATTTGCCTTAGAATCGACCGCACTTTACTTTCAATACGGCATGGGTTTACAACCTTGCGTGCTTTGTGTTTACGAACGTTTAGCTATGGTAGGGGTATTTATTGCTGGTTTTATCGGCGCCTTAGCCCCCAGTTCGCTTATTGTCCGCATTCTTGCTCTTATTGTGGGTTTATTTAGTGCAATCAAAGGATTAATGATTTCCATTCGTCACCTTGATTTACAAATGAACCCTGCGCCATGGAAACAATGTGAATTTATACCAAACTTTCCAGAAACGTTACCATTCCATAAATGGCTACCTGCGGTGTTCAATCCAACAGGCAGCTGTAACGAAAGCCAATGGTCACTTTTCGGCATCACGATGGTGCAATGGTTGGTATTTATTTTCGCTGTCTATGTCATTGTGTTGGGATTAATTACACTTTCACAAGTGAAGAAAAGTCGAAATCGACGCCTTATTTTTAAATAGTCTAATTACATACTAAAAAGCCTAGAGAGATTCTCTAGGCTTTTTTATTATTGAAAATCATTCAGTTCTCAACGTTATTCAAGAAAAAAATACCAATAAGGCATTAAGATAAACCAAATAAAGGCACTGAGCATAACGACAAATTTAAAACTAAAGTGTTTGGTTTTATGACGAAAGCGTTTCATCCCGCAATAAACACCAATAAACCCACCAAGCAGGCTTAATAGAAAGAAAGTATTTTCAGAAATTCGCCAGCCGTGACGAACCGCGCGGACTTTATCTTTCCACATTAAAAAATAAGCGGCGATATTTACCGCCGCTAACATTACAAATAAAAGCTGAATCAGCATTATGCGTAAACTGGAAGACGTTTGCAGATTGCCAATACTTTTTCTTTGGTTGCTGCAATCACTTGTTCTTCGTTTTCTTTGCCTAATGCATCTAATACATCACACATCCAGCCGGCTAACTCACGACAGTCTTGTTCGTTAAAGCCACGACGAGTCACCGCTGGTGTACCAACACGAATACCAGAGGTCACAAATGGTTTTTGTGGATCATTTGGTACTGAGTTTTTATTCACCGTGATATTCGCTTTACCTAACGCTGCATCTGCTGCTTTACCGGTTAAGCCTTGTTTGATGAAGCTCACTAAGAATAAATGGTTTTCTGTGCCGTTTGAAACCACGTCATAACCGCGTTGTTTAAACACTTCCACCATTGCTTTCGCATTTTTAATTACGTTGGCTTGGTATTCTTTATAAGCTGGTTCTAACGCTTCTTTGAAACATACTGCTTTCGCCGCAATAATGTGAACTAATGGACCACCTTGATTTGCAGGGAAAACAGAAGATTGTAAGCGTTTATAAAGCTCTTCATCACCGCAAGAAGAAAGGATTAAACCACCACGTGGACCACCTAAGGTTTTATGGGTAGTTGTTGTGACAACATGTGCGTATGGTAATGGATTTGGATATAAACCTGCTGCGATTAAGCCTGCAACGTGTGCCATATCCACAAATAAATACGCGCCTACTTCATCCGCGATTTCACGCATTTTTTTCCAATCTACGACTTGAGAATAAGCAGAGAAACCCGCCACAATCATCTTTGGTTTGTGCTCTAATGCTTTTTGACGGACATCTTCATAGTCAATTAAACCATCAGCAGTGATACCATAAAGTACAGAATTATAGATTTTACCGGAGAAGCTCACTTTCGCCCCATGGGTTAAGTGACCACCGTGTGCTAAATCCATCCCTAAAATAGTATCGCCAGCATTGATTAATGCGCCATATACCGCCGCATTGGCTTGTGAACCTGAGTGTGGTTGTACGTTTACATAATCCGCACCAAACAACTCTTTAGCACGATCAATCGCTAACTGCTCGACAATGTCTGCGTACTCACAACCGCCGTAGTAACGTTTACCTGGGTAGCCTTCAGCATACTTGTTAGTAAACTGTGAACCTTGCGCTTCCATTACGCGTGGGCTCGCATAGTTTTCAGATGCGATAAGCTCGATATGCTCTTCTTGACGACGATTTTCGCCCTGAATGGCTTGCCAGAGAACCGGATCGTAATCAGCGATGTTCATACTTTTTTTAAACATTGTGTTTTCCTCGTTGTTTGAATTATTTGTGTATAGTTTACCTGTTTCCAAGTAAAAACTTAATCAAAAATTTCGATCATATTTTTCATTATTACAATGAAAAACATTCATTTATCTAAATCGAGCCTTTTTCTTTCACTAATTTCTCAATTAGTTTAACTTCTTTTGTTTTCTCGCCAGCTCCCAGTTTATGGCATTGACTGGTTTCTTTCGTATAAGTATTAAAATTTGTCATCCTTGTTGGGCTTTTCATTTTAATCTTCATATCCAAATGATTACCACAGTTATTACAAGGTGAAACAAATTCCTTATCTAATTCTTTAAATTCTGGAGATCGTTCAATAATTTTCGCAACTTCTGGTGAATGCGCAGTTTTAAATAGACGATCCGTAAAGTCATAACTTAACTTACCATCATTCGCCTGCCATTTGGCTTTAGCTTGCAATAAATAACGCATCCAGCCTTCTTTTGTATCAATCTGTGAAATACCACGTAGAAGTACAGTTTGATCTGCGTGATAGGTGACATAATCAAAATGCTCAACAGGTAAAGGAGATTTGGCTGCAGGTTTTACATGGCAAATCCAATCGCCCACTAAGGCTTTTTCCTGTTCAGTTTGTTGATGCGCCGTTGCACATCCCGATAACAATACAGCGACAAGACTACTTAATACTAATTTTCTCATCATAATTCTCCTTTTATTAATCAGTCCCCGCTCCTAAAAATAAAGTGCGGTTGAAATCGTATTCGTTTTTCTTAATCGACCCTATTTCTTTACAAACCACTTATTCAATAACTGAATGTCCTTGTCATTCTCTGTTACTCGTCGGCAGGTCGCATAATCCTTACCGAGAATAAATTGATTGCCATTTTTTTTCAGCTCAATTGGCATATCTGTATGATTGGCAGATTTACTATAAAATGCAGCCAACTCTTCTTTTTCTTGTTTTTGTAGAACTTTATTTTGCTTGATGACTTTAGCCACATTTTTACTATGAGCCGGTACCATAGAACGATTGATAAAATCAAAACTCAAGACATTATTTTGGCTCTGCCATTTCACCTTGCCTTTTATTAAATAACGAATAGCTTTTTCTTTATCCAATTCGATGTAGGAAATTCCTCGCAAGGCACCTGTTCCATCAGATTTCAAGACAAAATGATCTAAACGATCATAAGTTTGTTTATCTTTCGTCGGGATAGTATGACAAATCCATTCGCCATCTAACGTTGAGCTTTGTGAAACATTTGAAGCCCCAGCACAACCTGTTAATAATACTGCTACAAAACTACCCAATATTAACTTTCTCATAAGATACTCCTTTTATTGTCAGTAGGGATAACATTCATCACAACAAAGTAGGAAAATTTTTATTTAATCCGGAATACGCAAAAGGCGGCAGTTACATAAATCATCACTCTCAAATTCTGATATTTCACCTGCAACCTTATTCGGAATTGGGAATAAGCGTACAGTTAGTGGTTTATTTAAGCGAAATGCCATTGTTCCAGTATCGCGCATAATAGCGGCAATGCTTTCTGCCTTGACATCTCCCGCCACTGGGACTGTGTCTAAACCGATACCACATACTGCACTATAAGTCAGTAAAGCTCGGATATCAAAATAGTGTTTTTGTGTACCTTCCGCTAAGCCCAAATCTTCTGTCACCGCCAACATTAATCCAGAAAACCCAACCAATGGCACGTGTTGGATTGATTTAAACACTTTTGTTAGTAAAGCAGAAACTTCTACTGAACCAGCCGCACCAAAATATGGCAATCCCATTAATTCATAAACTTTTGTCATGGATGCACAATTTTTCGATGGTGCCGCCGAACTATCAATGCCTGCAAATTCAAATTCGCCCGACAATTTGACCGCACTTAACATATCTAGTATTTCATCTACATGATATTGCAGAGCCTGCGACATAGCTTGATAGCAATCTGCATAAAATTGATTATGAGTAGACTTTGGTACAGATTTTAATACTTCGACTAATAAATCTGGTGTTTCTAACCCAATGACAAAACTGTTTGGCAAATGACTTAGATGATAACCGGCGGGGAAATAAGGAATAAATGGCTTGCAGTTAAAATTCACAGTAAAGTTAAAATTACCTTCGCCACGTGGTGTGATGTTTGCAATTTTTTGCACGGCATAAACAGATTGCTCGATAAGTTCATTATCTAACACGCCATTTTCATCTAATGGCACATTGACACAAGCATTACACAAGTCACCATAAGCTGCGATTAACTCTGGCAATAACGCAATTTCCTCTTTATTTCTCGCCGCACCTATTGCAAATCGAATACGAATTCCACTTTCATTAAATTTATTCAATAACTCCGTTAAATACTGCAAATCTGCTTTTGCTGTCTGCAAATTGGTTAAATCCAAATATTCACCAAAGGGATTGGTAATCACTCGAATCGATTGCAAGGTATAACCTGCTTTCTGCACAGCAGGTAATAACAAATCCACATCACGTTTTACCGAATAAAGGGCGTCTTCCCATTGCGTTTTATCTTTATGTAACGTCAGAAAAAAACTTATGGTACGAAGACGACATAATTCCTTATTTTTATAATCCATTCGAGCCCTTACCATTAAAGTAGTTAATTTTTATTGTTCACGAGCGACGGCACGATGACCAATATCTCGACGATAAAAACGTCCAGACCATTGAATTTGCTCAGCGAGTTTTAAGGCTTTTTGTTGCGCTTCAAATACGCTTTCGCCTAACGCAGTAGCACAAAGTACGCGACCGCCATTCGTAACTAATTTGCCTTCTTGTTCTGCGACACCCGCTAAGAAAACTTTCTCATTTTCGACCGCACTTTGTGGTAAACCTCTAATCACATCGCCTTTACGATAATCGCCTGGATAGCCTTCCGCGGCTAACACAATCCCTAAGGACGCTTTTGGATTCCATTGAGATTTCACTTCATCCAATTTTCCCTCGCAAGCTTTAAGACAAAGCTCAACGAGATCTGATTCGAGGCGTAGCATAATTGGCTGTGTTTCAGGATCGCCAAAACGGCAGTTAAATTCAATTACTTTCGGCTGACCATTTGGCATGATCATTAATCCCGCATACAAGAAACCGGTGTAAACATTACCTTCTGCCACCATACCATTAATCGTTGGATAAATCACTTCACGCATAATGCGATCATGAATTTCTGATGTCACCACTGGTGCAGGCGAATACGCCCCCATGCCACCAGTATTTAAACCTGTATCATTTTCGCCCACGCGTTTATGATCTTGACTGGTTGCCATAGGCTCGACGTTTTTACCGTCCACCATGACAATAAAACTCGCTTCTTCGCCATCTAGAAACTCTTCTATCACCACTCGGCTACCCGCTTCGCCAAAGGCATTGCCAGAAAGCATATCACACACAGCGTCTTCCGCTTCTTGCAATGTCATTGCAACGATTACGCCTTTGCCCGCCGCCAGACCATCTGCTTTTACGACAATTGGCGCACCTTTCTCACGCAAGTACGCTAACGCTGGCTCAACTTCGGTAAAGTTTTGATATTCTGCCGTTGGGATTTTATGACGAGCGAGGAAATCTTTGGTAAATGCTTTTGAACCTTCCAATTGTGCAGCCGCTTGAGTTGGACCAAAAATTTTCAATCCCGCCTCACGAAATGCATCAACTACCCCAATCACTAGCGGAGCTTCAGGGCCAACAATGGTTAATCCAATTTGCTTATCTTGAGCAAATTTCACTAATGCGGGGATATCTGTTGCAGAAATATTCACATTTTCTACTTTGTGTTCCAATGCGGTACCCGCATTGCCTGGTGCGACAAAAACTTTATCTGCTAGTGGAGATTGTGCAGCTTTCCAAGCCAAGGCGTGTTCACGCCCGCCATTTCCGATGATGAGGATGTTCATAATGCTCCTTGTATCTTTTTGAATTTAACCCCCTCTTTAGCAAAGAGGGGTAGGGGAGATTTGGCAGAAGTTATTTTAACCTCATAGTATATTTAGCATCGTATATTTAGCATCGTTTAAATCTCCCCACAGCCCCCTCTTTACGAAAGAGGGGGGAGGAATAAGTAAAAAAGCAATTCGCTCATTGAGCGAAGTGACGATATAAATTAATGTCTAAAATGACGCATTCCAGTTAATACCATCACCATATTATGTTCATCTGCTGCATCGATAACTTCTTGATCGCGCATTGAGCCACCTGGATGGATAACACATTGAATACCCACTTTCGCCGCCGCATCAATACCGTCACGGAATGGGAAGAACGCATCAGATGCCATCACGCAACCTGCGACAGTTAAACCTTCATCCTGAGCTTTGATACCTGCAATCTTCGCTGAATACACTCGACTCATTTGGCCTGCACCAATGCCGATAGTTTGATTGTCTTTGGCATAAACAATGGCATTGGATTTCACGAACTTCGCCACTTTCCAGCAGAACAATAAATCTTTTAATTCTTGTTCAGTTGGCTGACGTTTACTTACCACTTTTAAATCATCCAGACCAACCATGCCTAAATCCGCATCTTGTACTAATAAACCGCCGTTTACACGTTTGAAATCTAGACGTTCAGAACGTGATGTCCATTCACCACATTCAAGTAAACGAACATTTTTCTTACGTTTCACAACTTCTTGCGCTTCAGCTGATACTTTCGGTGCGATAATCACTTCAACAAATTGACGTTCCACAATTTCAGTCGCGGTTTTTTCATCTAATTCACGGTTGAAAGCAATAATGCCACCGAATGCAGAGGTTGGATCGGTTTGGTAAGCACGGTTGTAGGCATCTAAAATATCTTTACCTAAAGCCACGCCGCATGGATTCGCATGTTTAACGATCACACAAGCTGGCTCATCAAATTCTTTCACGCATTCAAGTGCTGCATCAGTGTCAGCAATATTATTGTAAGATAAGGCTTTACCTTGTAGTTGGTGGGCTGTAGCCACGCTTGCTTCTTTCACATTTAAATCAACATAGAAGGCCGCATTTTGATGGGCGTTTTCGCCGTAACGCATGGTTTGTTTACGCACGAAGTTAAGGTTTAAAGTCCGTGGGAATTGACCACACTTCGTATTCGCATCTTCTTCCTCTGCCACATGATATGGTTTCACCATTTGTCCAAAGTAGTTGGCAATCATGGAGTCATATTGAGCAGTATGTTCAAATGCTTTAATCGCAAGATCAAAACGGGTTTCAAGCGTTAGGCTGTTTTGATGTTTATCCATCTCTGCAAGAATTGCATTGAAATCACCATTATTTACCACGATCGCTACATCCTTATGGTTTTTCGCTGCAGAACGCACCATTGTTGGACCGCCAATATCGATATTTTCTACCGCATCAGCCAAGGTGCAATCTGGTTTAGCCACGGTAGCGGCAAATGGATATAAATTCACGACGACCATATCAATGCCTTCGATGCCATGTTGCTGCATGATAGCGTCATCTGTACCACGACGGCCAAGAATACCGCCATGTACTTTTGGATGTAAGGTTTTCACACGACCGTCCATCATTTCTGGGAATCCCGTATAATCAGACACTTCCGTCACCGGCAACCCATGTTGCTCCAACAATTTTGCGGTACCGCCTGTGGAAAGTAGTTTTACACCTCGCTGTACTAAGCCTTGAGCAAATTCTACGATACCGGTTTTATCAGAAACACTCAGTAAAGCCTGACGAATTGGACGATCTGTCATTACATTTTCCTTTAATTAAATGGTTAAAAATAAGCGCGGGGAATTATAACGCAAACGTTTGCGTTTATGTAGAAAAAATTTCCTGGTAAGCGCACTTCAAGATTCGACTGCTTATTTAGGAGGTTTAGAAAACAAAAAAGCCCGCAAAATGCGGGCAATCTAACAGTGTGAATAATGTAATTAGCGTTTGCGGTTATCTAAAGAAAATGCACCGGCACCAGCAAACACAAAATAGAAAAACACGAGAGAGTAAAGTAAAGCAAGTTCACCACCGTTCGCGATTGGGAAGAATAAATTCCCTTTACCTGCAACGTGCATAAAGAAATACGCATAAGCCATTTGACCCGAAAGGATAAATGCCGCCGGGCGAACAAATAAACCTAAAATTAATAGGATTGAACCGACAATCTCAATTACTCCGCCGACGATCATCATCGGATCGCCTACCGCACCGTTACCACCCGTCATTGAAATTGGAAATTCCCAGAATTTCGCTGTGCCGTGTAAGATAAACATATACGCAGCGACGATACGTAATAAAGCTAAAACATACGGAGAGTATTTTTCTAAGTTTTTCATAAAGTTTTCCTAATAAAAAATAAAAAGTGATTTGAGAACGGGGTGTATATTAATGATTAACCCAAAGCCAAACAATACCTAAAATCGAAAAGGACTTTTTACGATTAGGAAATAATCTTACGCTTTACTGATTTTCTTAATCCATTGTAAAAACTCAACTGGCGGCATAAATCCGTTAACACGACTTCCCTCGATTTCTTTTCCATCTTGGTTAAAAAATAAAATAGTCGGTAAACCTAGCACTTTATATTTTGTCATTAAAGCGCGGTTTTCTTCGGAGTTTTTCGTCATATCAACTTGAAGGAGCAACATGTCACCAAAAGCTTTTTGTACACTTAGATCACTAAATGTTTCTTTTTCAAACTCTTTACAAGCCACACACCAATCCGCATAAAGATCAAGCATCACAAGTGATTTGTTATTTTCTGACAGTGCTTGTTGCAATTCAGCTTCGCTTTTTACTTGTTTAAATTCAACATGAGAAATTGCTTTATTTTCGACCGCACTTGGTGTTGAGGTTTCGCCCCAAACCCAAGTTTGAAGCGGTTTAACACTAATCATAGCTGCCACTAAAAAGAGAATTCGGAATACCCAACCTGTGCCATTTTTCGGCATTTGGAAAGCAAACCAAATGAAAAATGCGGTACCGAGCATCGCCCATAATCTTGGTGTCCATTCATCTGGCAGAATACGAGAAATTAAGAATACCGGTAACGCGAGCATCACAAAGCCAAAGAGCTTTTTAACGGTTTCCATCCACATGCCTGATTTAGGCAGGATTTTATTCCCAAATAACGTGATTAAAATCAGCGGTACGCCCATTCCCAATGCGAGCAAATAAAGCGTGATCGCACCAGTAAATAAATCACCACTTTGCGCCACATAAAGCAAGGCGCCAGAAAGCGGTGCTGATGTGCAAGGTGAAGCCACTAGTCCCGCAATCATCCCCATTAAGAACACGCCACCAAAGGCACCGGCTTTTTGCTGTTGGCTAAGTAAAGATAGTTTTGTTTGTAAGGAGCTTGGGAGCTGTAAGGTAAATACACCAAACATCGACAACGCTAACAAGACAAAGATGATTGATAAACCAATCATCACATAAGGATGTTGTAAGGCCACTTGGAACGGTAAACCAATTGCGGCGACAATCAAGCCTAGCAAGGTATAAGTCATCGCCATCCCCTGCACATACACAAAGCTTAATGCGAAAGCTCGCCACATATTAGGGCGTTGATTTTGACCAATCACAATCGCTGAAAGCAACGGCAGCATTGGCAACACACAAGGGGTAAAGGCCAAACCTAATCCTAACAAGAAGAAACCAAATACAGCATATTTGCTATTAAATAAACTTTCCGCTAAACGGTCTTGTTCTGCTTTAGGTTGTGTTGAAAGTGCGGTCGAGTTTTCCGATGTTTTTTCAGTATTAGCGATCTGTGCAATAGGCAAATCTGCCACTTTAATTTCTTTCACTTCAGGGGGATAACAAAAACCAGCAGTACAACCTTGGTAAGCGATTTCTACCACATCTTCGGCTTTTAGAGGTGGGTGACTTGCTTTAAAAATAGCTTGCACAGGCTTTTTGAAAATCTTCATTAACCCAAAATAAGGATCGTTATAATCTTCAGGTGAAATAGAAAATGTCGGCACATCAAATGATGAGGTTTCCTCTTGGTTAAGCTTCACGGAAATTTTCTCTTGATAGAGATAATATCCTTCTGCAATCGACCAATTGACGATCACATTTTCTTGATTCTCGCTTTTCGCAGCTGAAAATTGAAAAGCGTCATCCACAGGTAAGAAAGCCGGTTTCTTATCAAAAAGACCGGCTTGAGTGGAAAGTGCGGTAAAAATAAAAAATAAAAAAAGAAGAATTCGCTTCATCATAAAGTCCCAACTATTGTTCCTACTAAAATTCTAGCACTAAAATTCTAGCATAGATGAGCTGAATGTTAATAATTTATGACTTAGATCATAAAATTAAATGTAATTTAAACAATGACCGCACTTTTCTGTTGTTACAGCAATGTTACAATTATAGAATATGCCTATAACAAAGAATAACAAGGAGCAACGAATGGCTACCCCCAAAATTCTCATCGTGGAAGATGAAGCGGTAACCCGTAATACGTTAAAAGGAATTTTTGAAGCTGAGGGCTATGAGGTATTACAAGCACAAGATGGTGCCGAAATGTATCGTCAGTTAAGCTCGGAAACGGTTAATCTCATCGTATTAGATATCAACTTACCCGGTAAAAATGGTTTATTACTGGGCCGTGAATTACGTGAAAAAACACCTATCCCTCTGATTTTCCTAACAGGGCGAGATAATGAGGTCGATAAAATTTTAGGTTTAGAAATCGGGGCCGATGATTATCTCACTAAGCCATTTAACCCAAGAGAACTCACCATTCGTGCAAGAAATTTATTGCATCGCACCATGACGTTGAATGGCAAAGAGGCCCATTTACAACGTGAGAACTATCGTTTTAATGGTTGGACACTGGATTTAAATAGTCATAATTTAATTACACCTGAAGGCACTGAGTTTAAGCTACCGCGTAGTGAATTTCGTGCCATGTTGCATTTCTGTGAAAACCCAGGAAAATTGCAAACACGCGAAGAATTATTGCTAAAAATGACAGGACGTGAATTAAAACCACAAGATCGTACTGTGGATGTAACAATTCGCCGCATTCGGAAACATTTTGAAGATCATCCTAATACCCCAGAAATTATTGCTACTGTGCATGGTGAAGGGTATCGTTTCTGCGGTGAATTAGAAGAATAATCGATCATTTAGTAGTAAAAGGCTGAGTCAAATCAGCCTTTTGTTTTTTGCTATCCACGGAGAGATTCGGTAAAATCAACACCAATTTACGATTAATGAATAACGGATAACGATGACCAAAAAGAAAGTCAGAGTCGGCTCTAACACCATTGCGCTAAATAAACGAGCCAGACATGAATATTTTATTGAAGATGAAATTGAAGCCGGCCTTGAATTGCAAGGTTGGGAAGTGAAATCAATGCGCGCAGGTAAAGCCAATATCAGCGACAGCTATATCATTTTTAAAAACGGCGAAGCTTATTTATTTGGTGCAACCATTCAACCATTAAGCTTGGCCTCTACTCACGTGGTTTGCGATCCGACGCGTACACGTAAACTTTTATTGAATAAACGTGAACTAGATAATCTTTTCGGCAAATCAAGCCGTGATGGTTTCACCATTGTTGCCCTTTCTCTTTATTGGAAAGGTCCTTGGGCGAAGATCAAAATCGGTCTTGCGAAAGGTAAAAAACAACATGATAAACGCGATGATATTAAAGAGCGTGAATGGAAAGTAGCGAAAGAGCGTATTATGAAAAACGCACATCGTGGATAACTCTCCCTCCAAACTGACAAAATGCCTTTCAATCGAAAGGCATTTTTCTTTTTCTCAATATGAAAAAAATTCTCATAGCTATGAATAAAATTATATTGATAATCATTCTCTTTTGAATTAGTATCTTCGCCCAATTCTTTTCGTTATATAAGGAGCTCTAATGAAAAAAGGCATTCACCCTGAAAATTATCGTACCGTTTTATTTTACGATTCCAACGCGAAACAAGGCTTTCTCATCCGTTCTTGTGCTAAAACTAACAACACCATGAAATGGGAAGATGGTAATGAATACCCTGTATTTATGTGTGATACTTCATCTGCTTCCCACCCGTTTTATACTGGTAAAACTCGTCAAATTGGTAACGAAGGTCGTGCAAGTGAATTTGCAAGCCGTTACGGTAAATTTGGCGCATTTAAATCAAAATAGGAATATTCAATGAAAGTATTATCTTCACTCAAAAGCGCAAAAAACCGTCCTGGCTGCAAAATTGTTCGTCGCCACGGTGTCGTTTATGTCATTTCGAAAACCAACCCTCGCTTTAAAGCGCGTCAAGGTGGGAAAAAGAAAGGTTAACCCCAATAAAAAAAGAGCGGTCAAATTTCCGCTCTTTTTTTCATTTAGGCATTAAGGTTTGTAAATAAATTCAACGCCTTCTTCATCTTCTTCGTCCCAATCATCCCAGTCGTCATCTTCATCATCAAATTGATGTTCAGCGAGTTGTTCTTGATGGTAATCTTCCCATTTGAATTTCACTTCTTCCGGTTTATTTTCTTCTACTTCCGCATCACGTGGATTTGCTTCAATGAAATCCATAATATCACGACAAAGTGGTGGCACATTTTTACCGGTTGCGGCAGAAATAAGGTGATACCCTTCTTCCCAACCAAGACGTTCGGTAATCTCTTGTGCTCGTTTATGTGCCTCTTCTTCAGTCATTGTATCAATTTTGTTGAAGACTAACCAACGCGGTTTATCTGCCAATTTTTCGCTATATTGGAATAATTCTGACTCAATGATCGCTATGTTATCAGCAGGATCGGATTCATCAATTGGGTTAATATCCACTAAATGAATTAACACACGACAACGTTCTAAGTGTTTTAAGAAACGAATTCCTAAACCCGCACCATCTGATGCACCTTCAATCAATCCAGGAATATCTGCCACCACAAAGCTATGGCTCTCATCCACTTTCACCACACCTAAACTTGGCACTAAAGTGGTAAACGGATAATCAGCAACTTTTGGTTTTGCAGCTGAAACGGCACGAATAAAGGTGGATTTACCCGCATTCGGTAAACCTAACATCCCGACGTCCGCAAGAAGCATTAATTCTAATAATAAATCTCGTTTTTCACCTGGTGTCCCCATGGTTTTTTGGCGAGGCGCACGGTTCACTGAAGATTTGAAACGTGTGTTCCCTAAACCATGATAACCACCTTTCGCCACTAACATTCTCGCACCATGCTTTGTTAAATCGCCAAGCACTTCTTTAGTATCATTATCAATTGCACGCGTTCCCACCGGCACACGTAACGTAATATCTTTACCGCGGCGACCGGTACAATCTGAACTATGGCCGTTCTCACCGCGTTCTGCGGCAAAACGTTTCGTAAAGCGATAATCGATCAAGGTATTTAAGTTTTCGTCTGCAACCAAATAAACATCACCGCCATCACCGCCATCACCGCCATCAGGGCCACCTTTGGGGATAAATTTTTCACGGCGGAAACTTACACAACCGTTTCCACCATCCCCTGCTTCCACACGAATCAGGGCTTCATCAATAAATTTCATAAAAACTCTCCAATATTTAACCGCACTTTACTTTGATTGCGGTAATAACTTATGTCCGATTGCTGACAAAATTGCTCCGCATACTACAACAAACGCCCCGATATAGCTAATCATATTTAATTCTGGCGCGGCAAAATTATCAGGGCTCGCATAATGCGCAAGATGAGCAAAGAAAATGGTAAATAGTGGTACTAAAGTAATCACAACGCTGACTTTAGAGACTTCCCAGCGATTAAGGGCTTCAGCATAGGCACCGTAACCAAATAAGGTATTCAGACAACAATAAGCCAAACAACCAAACGCTAACGGACTGAGCTCTCTCACTTGGGAAAATTCAGCAACAGGCGTAAATACTAACAGACAACCGAAATACATCATTAATAAAATTTGTTGTGAACTAAAACGACGAAGCATTAATTTCTGTGCCATTCCATAAGTAACCCAAACTAATGAAGCTGTTAGGCTTAACAAGACGCCCGTTAAATAACCACTCTCTCCTTTAAACACCTCAAATTTATCATTGAAGAAAAGCACTAACCCAGCCAATAACAGACCTAAACCAATCTTTTGATGTAATCCAAGCTTTTCTTTAAAGACAAAAATACCGCAAATCAACATGCCAAAAGAGGAAAAATGAATAAAAATTTGAGCTGAAGAAGGATCGATAAAGTTAAGTGAGCTATTAAATAAAAAGAAATTACCCGATAATCCTGCAACACCAATGAGCACAAGCCAAATGAATCGACCACCTTTAAAAAATTGTGGCAATTTTTTCTTATAAGCAAGCAAAATAAAGAGCGCTAGAAATGCCACAATAAAGCGATACCACACGATTGTTTGTGGCGTCATAACTGATAAAACCTGTTTTAACGCAATGGGTAAAGATCCCCATGCCATCGCTGTAATTAAAGCAAATAGAAATCCTAAAAGAGGTTGTTGTTTCATGATGTCTTCCTTTATTTGGCTAAAGCACAGTTAGGAATTCAGATAAATTTCATTCTAAGAAATATTGAAGAGAATGATCCTGCTAAGATAACAAATTTGATTAATGATTGTAAATTACAGGTAAGAAAACAAAGAAAACGCCCCACAGGTAATGCGGGGCGTTTATCAAATCAGATGTAAAATTATTCAGTTACAATACTTACGTATTTACGGCTTTTCTCGCCTTTCACTTCAAATTTTACTTTACCGTCAGCGGTAGCAAATAAGGTGTGGTCACGACCCATACCTACGTTGTTACCTGCGTGGAATTTAGTACCACGTTGACGTACAATGATGCTACCTGCTAATACAGATTCGCCACCGAAACGTTTAACACCAAGGCGTTTAGCTTCAGAATCACGACCGTTACGAGTTGAACCACCAGCTTTTTTAGTTGCCATCTACTTGATCTCCTCTGAAATTATGCTTGAATCCCAGTGATTTTCACTTCTGTGAACCACTGACGATGACCTTGTTGTTTACGGCTGTGTTTACGACGACGGAACTTAACGATTTTAACTTTATCGCCACGACCTTGTGCCACAACTTCAGCCACTACTTTCGCGCCAGCTACTACTGGTGCACCAATTTTAACATCTTCACCATTAACGACCATCAACACTGAGTCGAACTCAACTGTTGCGCCAGTTGCAAGTTCAAGTTTTTCTAAACGAACTACTTGACCTTCGCTCACACGGTGTTGTTTACCGCCACTTTGGAAAACTGCGTACATAAATACTCCGCTATAATTGTGCTTCTCCGTTACTATTTTCGGTCCGCACTTCAAAATTCATATAAATAGGTCGCAAATTCTACGGAAAAAACAACTCGATCGCAAGCACTTATTTGCAATAAAATAAAAAAAAGCGCTTTTCCTCGAGTTTAATTTCAGAAACCCTGAAAAATCGGGTAAAATTCACCGCACTTTCCTTTTATATACACAACCATCGAACCAAATGAAGATGAACAAACAAGATTTAATGGATATGCATGCAATCCAAGCATTAACTGATGCGGATATGCAGAAAGTCAACCAAGCCATTTTAGCACAAATTAACTCCGATGTGCCGATGGTTAATCAGCTTGGTTTTTATATTGTACAAGGTGGCGGAAAACGTATTCGACCACTTATTGCGGTCTTAGCGGCGCGTGCATTAGGCTACGAAAGCGATAAAGTAGCAACTTGTGCGACCTTTGTAGAATTTATTCACACTGCTTCTTTATTACATGATGATGTGGTGGATGAATCTGATATGCGTCGAGGCCGCGCAACGGCAAACTCTGCCTTTGGTAATGCGGCTAGCGTATTAGTAGGCGACTTCATTTATACTCGTGCATTCCAATTAGTGGCGCAGTTACAATCGCTAGATATTCTTCGCATTATGGCAGATGCTACCAACGTGTTGGCAGAAGGTGAAGTTCAACAATTAATGAACGTGAATGATCCGGATACCACAGAAGAAAGCTATATGCGCGTGATTTATAGTAAAACAGCACGCTTATTTGAAGTGGCGGCACAATCTGTTGCGATTGTTGCGGGTGCTGAAAAATCAATTGAAACCGCATTTCAAGAATATGGCCGCTATCTCGGTACCGCATTCCAATTAGTAGATGACGTGCTAGATTACAGCGCAAACGCTGCAGCATTAGGCAAAAATGTGGGTGATGACCTCGCCGAAGGTAAACCGACGCTTCCTTTATTACACGCAATGCGTCACGGCAATCCACAACAAGCCGCGCTTATTCGCGAAGCCATTGAACAAGGCGGAAAACGTGATGCGATCGATGAAGTGCTTGCGATTATGGCTGAACATAAATCCCTTGATTATGCGATGGATCGTGCGAAACAAGAAGCCAAAAAAGCGGTTGATGCCATTGCCTTATTACCTGAAAGCGAATACAAAAAAGCCTTAATTTCACTGGCTTATTTATCGGTAGACCGAACTTATTAATATGACTGAAGAACAAATTCAACCGCAAAGTGCGGTCGATTCTCAAGCTAAATTTCAAAAACCGCGTAAACAAAAAGTGCGCAAGGATCCCAATGCGCCTTTTATTCGTGAAAAACTCGAATTACCCGAAGGACATAATAAGTTACTTCTCCACTCCTGCTGTGCGCCTTGCTCAGGTGAAGTAATGGAAGCCATTTTGGCCTCGGGTATTGAATTTACGATTTATTTTTACAATCCGAATATTCATCCATTAAAAGAATATTTAATTCGTAAAGAAGAAAACATCCGTTTTGCCCAAAAATTTGGGATTCCATTTATTGATGCTGACTACGATCGCCAACAATGGTTTGATCGCGCAAAAGGTATGGAATGGGAACCCGAACGTGGCATTCGCTGCACCATGTGTTTTGATATGCGTTTTGAAAAAGCGGCTGAATATGCTCATGAGCATGGTTTCCCTGTATTTACTAGCTGTCTTGGCATTTCCCGTTGGAAAGATATGGATCAAATTAATGGTTGTGGGCACCGTGCGGCTGAAAAATATGATGATGTGATTTATTGGGATTACAACTGGCGTAAAGCAGGTGGATCGCAACGCATGATCGAAATCAGTAAGCGTGAACGTTTTTATCAACAGGAATATTGTGGCTGTGTTTATTCTTTACGAGATAGCAATAAATGGCGTGAAGAAACAGGGCGACAAAAAATTGAAATTGGTAAACTCTATTACACGCCAGATTAAAAAACACATAAAAAAAGAACCGCACTTTCAACATGCGGTTCTTTTTTTATTTAATCTACGATGGTACGCCCACCTAATGCATTCTCTAAAGAATGATCTAACTGCTGAATTCGCGTACATAACACGTTTTCAATCTGGGCATTTTTATTTTTTTCTTGGGTTAATTCAAAACTTAAATTCAAGGCAACAATAGAAAGCACACGGTCTAATTGCAATAAACCTGTACGCTCTTTCATTTCAGACACTTGAAGATCTAAATTGCGCGCCGCTTGACGCAAAATCTCTTCTTGTTCGGCAGGGACATTCAAGCGCAGCACTTGCCCTAATACAACAACTTCAACCAGTTTTAATGACATGTTATTCCCTTATGTTGAATGCTCAAGTGTTCCTATTATGCCACAGCCAAATGCCTTCGTCATAATTTTTACGTTTAATTGACCGCACTTTATCCGTTCGCCCCATTTCGCAATTTACGCTATAATGCGACACTTTTCATTATTTTTGAACGGAATATTTATGCCAACTATCGCTCCTAATCCATTAGTCCTAGTGGACGGTTCATCTTATTTATATCGTGCTTTTCATGCCTTTCCGCCGCTCACCAATTCAGCTGGCGAGCCTACTGGTGCCATGTACGGTGTATTAAACATGCTCAAAAGCCTGATTTCGCAGGTGCAACCGAGCCATATTGCGGTGGTCTTTGATGCGAAAGGCAAAACGTTCCGTGATGAAATGTTTGAACAATATAAATCCCATCGTCCACCGATGCCAGACGATCTGCGTAAACAAATTCAGCCGTTACACGATATTATCCGAGCCCTTGGCATTCCTCTTTTAGTCATTGAAGGTGTGGAGGCGGACGATGTCATTGGTACCTTAGCGGTAGCGGCTTCCAAAGCTAATCAAAAAGTCTTGATCAGCACCGGCGATAAAGACATGGCTCAGCTAGTGGATGACAACATTATGTTGATCAACACCATGAATAATACCCTATTAGATCGCGAGGCCGTGATTGAAAAATACGGTATTCCACCAGAACTCATCATCGATTACTTAGCGCTAATGGGCGATAGCGCCGATAATATTCCAGGCGTAGCGGGTGTGGGTGAAAAAACCGCTCTTGGCCTCTTGCAGGGTATCGGCAGCATGGCAGAAATTTATGCCAACTTAGACAAAGTGGCTGAATTGCCAATTCGTGGGGCAAAAAAATTAGGTGATAAATTATTGGCTGAAAAAGAAATGGCGGATTTATCCTATCGCCTTGCCACGATCAAAACCGATGTCGCTCTCGATATTACACCAGAGCAACTCACTCTTGGCGCAAGCAATAACGATCAACTCACTGAATATTTCGGCCGTTATGAATTTAAACGTTGGCTCAATGAAGTAATGAATGGCGCTGATTCCATCACCAATAATAACGAACAACCGACCAAGATTAATCACTATCAAGCTACGCCTGCACTCGCTCAAGACAATAGCGAGGAAGCATTGCCGGCAATTCAAATTGATCGTAGCCGTTATGAAACCTTACTCACTGAAGCGGATTTAAATCGTTGGATGGAAAAACTCAAGCAAGCCAAACTTTTTGCCCTAGATACAGAAACCGATAATTTAGATTATATGGCTGCCAACTTAGTGGGGATTTCCTTTGCGTTAGAAAACGGTGAAGCCGCTTACTTACCGCTGCAATTAGATTATTTAGGTGCACCAAAAACCCTTGAAAAAACAACCACACTTACTCTGTTAAAACCGATTTTAGAAAATCCAGCCATTCAAAAAGTCGGGCAAAACTTCAAGTACGACCTAACTATTTTCGCCCGTAATGGCATTGATGTGCAAGGTGTGGCTTTCGATACCATGTTGGAGTCCTATGTGCTCAACAGCACTGGTCGTCATAATATGGACGATCTGGCGAAACGTTATTTAGGACACCAAACTATTAGTTTTGAAGAAATTGCAGGCAAAGGTAAAAATCAGCTGACCTTTAACCAAATCCCATTAGAACAAGCCGCCGAGTACGCGGCGGAAGATGCCGATGTAACGATGAAGCTGCAACAAGTGCTATGGGAAAAACTCTCTAAAGAACCCACTCTTGAAAAACTCTTTAAAGAAATGGAACTGCCATTGTTAGGCGTACTTTCCCGTATGGAGCGTCGCGGTGTCTTAATTGATAGCGACGCACTATTCCTACAATCTAATGAAATCGCTAACCGTTTAAGTGAATTAGAAGAACAAGCTTATGTCTTGGCGGGGCAGCCATTTAATTTGGCTTCTACCAAACAATTACAGGAAATTTTGTTTGATAAATTAGGTTTGCCGGTTATTCAAAAAACACCAAAAGGTGCGCCATCCACTAACGAGGAAGTGTTAGAGGAACTCGCATTTAGTCATGAATTGCCGAAAGTGTTAGTAGAACATCGTGGGCTAAGCAAACTAAAATCCACCTACACCGACAAATTGCCGCAAATGGTGAATCCACAAACGGGTCGAGTGCATACTTCCTACCATCAAGCGGTGACAGCCACTGGTCGTCTTTCATCAAGCGATCCGAATCTACAAAACATTCCGATTCGTAATGAAGAAGGCCGCCGTATTCGTCAAGCTTTTATCGCCCGCAAAGGATTTACTGTTGTTGCAGCTGATTATTCACAAATCGAACTACGCATTATGGCGCACCTATCACAGGATCAGGGCTTAATTAATGCTTTTACCCAAGGCAAAGATATTCACCGCTCTACCGCAGCAGAAATCTTTGGGGTGGCACTGGATGAAGTAACATCCGAACAACGTCGTAATGCCAAAGCGATTAACTTCGGTCTAATTTATGGTATGTCAGCCTTTGGCTTATCGCGGCAACTCGGTATTGGCCGTGCAGATGCCCAGAGCTATATGGATTTGTATTTCAAACGCTATCCAGGCGTACAAACTTTTATGCATGATATTCGTGAAAAAGCTAAAGCCCAAGGCTATGTGGAAACCCTATTCGGCCGTCGTTTATATCTGCCGGATATTAACTCCTCTAACGGTATGCGCCGTAAAGCTGCCGAACGTGTCGCGATCAATGCACCAATGCAAGGCACCGCCGCAGACATTATCAAACGTGCCATGATTCAATTGGATCAAACACTACAAAACGATCCCGATATTGCGATGATTATGCAAGTACATGATGAATTGGTGTTTGAAGTGCGGTCAGAAAAAGTCGCGTTTTATAGCGAGCTCATCAAAACACAAATGGAAAGCGCAGCCGATTTAGTTGTGCCACTGATTGTAGAAGTGGGTCAAGGTACGAACTGGGATGAGGCTCACTAACAAATTTAGTCATGAATAAAGTTATTAGAAGTCACCTCTTTACGGCTGAACGCGCTTGGGGAGCCCTTGATATTACCAATATGAATGGCATCTCCGTGCGTCTTCACTGGACAGATAAACCTTACAAATGGCATATCAATGACGGTGAAGAAGTCTTTGCTGTCATGGATGGTACGGTGGAAATGCGCTACAAAGAAGACGACCAAGAGAAAACCGTATTGCTCCATACAGGTGATATTTTTTATGCGGGTATCGGTACCGAACATGTTGCTCATCCACAAGGCGAAGCGCGCATATTAGTCATAGAGAAAGAAGACAGTATTTAATAAATTAAAAGAATTTTATGAACCAAGAAAGACTCAACAAAATCGAAAAATCATTACTTCACCTTGTGGAACGTGATGTTGTTCCCGCGCTTGGCTGTACTGAACCTATCTCTTTGGCGCTTGCCGCAGCAACAGCGGCTAAATATTTAGGCAAAACACCGGAACGTATTGAAGCCAAGGTGTCACCAAACTTAATGAAAAATGGATTGGGCGTTGCAGTACCAGGAACGGGCATGGTGGGCTTGCCAATCGCAGCCGCGATTGGTGCTTTAGGCGGTGACCCTGAGGGTGAATTAGAAGTATTAAAACACATCACGCCAGAGCAAGTTTCACAAGCCAAAGCGATGCTTGATAAAAAGCTCGTGAATGTGGATATTCATCAAACCGATCATATTTTATATTCGGAAGCCGTGTTGTTTGCGGATACTGACCGAGTAAAAGTAGCCATTCAAGATCAACACACAAACATCATTTTAATTGAAAAAAATGGCGAAGTTGTTTTTGAGAAAGAACACGATGAATGCACTGATTGCGATCCTTATGATATTTTCAAACAGGTGAGCGCACGTGAAATCTTTGAATTTTCTTGTGAAGTTGAGCTCGATAAAATCCGCTTTATCGGACAGGCTGCCGAACTCAACCGAGCGCTGTCTAACGAAGGATTACGCGAAAATTACGGCTTACACATTGGCAGAACGTTACGCAAACAAGTTGGTAGTGGCTTAATGTCAGATGATTTACTCAGCAAAATCATGATCGAAACCACTGCAGCCTCCGATGCGCGTATGGGTGGAGCTACATTACCAGCAATGAGTAATTCAGGCTCTGGCAACCAAGGTATTGCCGCCACTATGCCCGTGGTTGTGGTCGCCGATTATTTAAACGTGAGTGAAGAAAAACGTCTCCGTGCCCTCTTCTTATCACACCTAATGGCCATTTATATCCACAGTAAATTACCCAAACTTTCTGCCCTTTGTGCGGTAACAACTGCCTCTATGGGAAGCTGTGCAGGTATCGCCTATTTGCTTACAGGTAAATTTGAAACCGTGAGCATGGGGATTTGCAGCATGATTGGTGATATTAGCGGAATCATCTGCGATGGCGCATCCAATAGCTGTGCCATGAAAGTGTCCACCAGCGTGGCTTCTGGCTATAAATCGGTACTCATGGCCATGGATGAAACCCATGTTACGGGTAATGAAGGCATTGTTGAACACGATCTCGATCGTACTATCGACAATCTATGCTCAATTGCGTCTAAGAGTATGCATCATATTGATCGCCAAGTGATTGAAATTATGGTGAGTAAACCCTGTCCTTAATATCGTGATAACTTACGATAAAGTGCGGTCAGAAAAACACACAAATTTCTGACCGCACTTTTTTTATATCAAAAAAACATATTTTCTAGCCAAAAGTTATTGGCGTCACCTTCTTATTTTTTTAGAAAATACCAACCTACTTAGTTCTAAAAGAGAAGGAATATTTATGCTTTTAACCGGATTACTTTGCGGAATTTTACTCGGATTTGTGATGCAGCGTGGGCGCTTTTGTATTACTGGCGCATTTCGCGATATGTATGTCACCAAAAATAACAAAATGTTTGTAGCCCTTCTATTGGCGATTACCGTGCAATCCATCGGTTTCTTTCTCTTAAAAGAAATCGGTGTATTAAATGTTGATCCAGCTGAAAATTTTGCCTTTTTAGCGGTGATTATCGGTGCCTTTGTGTTTGGTATCGGCATTGTTCTTGCTGGCGGTTGTGCGACAGGTACATGGTACCGTGCTGCGGAAGGCTTAGTCGGCAGTTGGGTCGCATTATTCACTTATATGTTATTAAGTGCCATCATGCGTACTGGCCCATTAGGTGAACTCAATAAAACTTTACGCAGTATCAATATCGAACAACGCAACATTTACGATACATTCGGTATCTCACCTTGGTGGTTAGTCGCATTATTAACTTTAGTGACAGCTTTCTATGTGTACAAACATCTCAGTAAACCAAGCGTAAAAGTCGCGGCATTAAAACCGAAGAAAACGGGACTTGCTCACTTATTATTTGAAAAACGCTGGCACCCATTTTTCTCTGCCGTATTAATCGGATTAATCGCACTTGCCGCTTGGCCACTCAGTGTCACTACAGGTCGTGAGTTTGGACTTGGGATCACTGGTCCCTCAGCCAATATCATGCAATTCCTCGTTACTGGCGACGGTAAATTTATTAACTGGGGCGTATTCTTAGTTTTAGGGATTTTTATTGGATCATTCATCGGAGCGAAAGCAAGCAATGAATTTCGTGTCCGCGTACCGGATGCCACCACGATTCTACGCAGCGGACTCGGCGGTATTCTCATGGGCATTGGTGCAACCCTTGCGGGTGGCTGCTCTATCGGTAACGGTTTAGTCGAAACCGCCTTTTTCTCTTGGCAAGGCTGGGTCTCATTGCCATTGATGATTTTCGGCACTTGGGTGGCCGCCTACTTCACCATTATCCGTCCACAACGTTTAAAATTAGCAAAAGCATCATAAGGAGTTTATATGATCGTTAAATTACCTACACTTGGCCTTGTTTGCCCATTTCCTCTCGTTGAAGCTAAGGAAGCCATGGCAAAGCTGAATAAAGGCGATGGCTTAGAAATTGAATTCGACTGTACACAAGCCACTGAAGCTATCCCCGCTTGGGCGGCTGAAGAAGGTTATGAAGTCACAAACTTCGAGCAAATTGATGATGCGAAATGGTCAATTACGGTGATTAAATAATAAAAAAGTGCGGTCAGAAAAATATATAAATTTCTGACCGCACTTTTGCTTTAATGAATCGAAATAATTAAATCAATTCTACCGGTACTTTCACCACCAGTTTTTTCACAAAACTTGATTTGCCGTTTACGGTGCAACCCGGCTTATGTGGCTCATAAGGGAAAAAGACAGCGAACATTTTCGGTAAAAGTGTTACCGTGCTTTTATCTTCAATTTGTGGGGTAAGTTGGTAGTCATCGGCATCACGATATTCATCGTATAAGCTGAGATTTGGATAAGTCGCGCTTACTTCAACATTTTCTTCGCCACAAATAAGTAATTGAATATCTAGATACTTGTGGTGAAGTTCAGCTTGTTTGCTATCCGCTTCAACCGTATCAAATTCCATGACATTCATATAGACTTGCTCGCTTAAATCATGACGGCCATTTTCTAATGCTTCAAGATCTAAAGTATTGAGATGATCGCAAATGTCCGCGATAACTTTTGGTAAACCCACTTTGAAATTTGGGTTATTTAATGCACTGATAATCATAGTGTCTCCTTACGTATGTATTTGTATGAGAATATGATAACAAGTTGCTTATATTAAATAAAGTTACCAATAAATTTAAAACTCTGTATAATAAGCGAGCTTTATTTTCTGCATTAGCGTGCGGCTATCAAAAGAGATTTTTAAACGCCAAAAGTGCGGTCATTTTTTCGAAAGATTTCTTTTGCTAGTCGCAATCTGGAAAATAAAGCTTTGTTTTAAATATTATTTTGAAGGAAAACATTGTGAATCCAATTGTTAAACAATTTAAATACGGTCAACATACCGTTACTCTAGAAACTGGCGCAATTGCACGTCAAGCAACTGCTGCGGTTATGGCAAGCATGGACGATACCACGGTATTCGTGACTGTTGTGGCTAAAAAAGATGTGAAAGAAGGTCAAGACTTCTTCCCATTAACCGTAAACTACCAAGAGCGTACTTATGCGGCGGGTAAAATCCCTGGTGGTTTCTTCAAACGTGAAGGTCGTCCATCTGAAGGCGAAACCTTAATTGCTCGTTTAATCGACCGTCCAATTCGTCCATTATTCCCAGAAGGTTTCTTCAACGAAATCCAAGTTGTGGCAACTGTGGTTTCTGTAAACCCGCAAATCAGCCCTGACTTAGTGGCAATGATCGGTGCTTCTGCAGCATTAACCTTATCAGGTGTACCTTTCAACGGTCCTATCGGTGCAGCGCGTGTTGGTTTTATCGACAACCAATTCGTATTAAACCCAACTATGGCTGAACAAAAGCAAAGCCGTTTGGACTTAGTGGTTGCAGGTACTGACAAAGCCGTATTAATGGTTGAATCTGAAGCTGACATTTTAACTGAAGAACAAATGTTAGCGGCGGTAGTATTCGGTCATCAACAACAACAAGTTGTAATCGAAGCAATCAAAGAATTTGCAAAAGAAGCGGGTAAACCACGTTGGGATTGGGTTGCGCCACAACCAAACACAGATTTAATCAACAAAGTAAAAGCGATTGCTGAAGCGCGTTTAGGCGATGCATACCGCATTACTGAAAAACAAGCACGTTACGAACAGATCGATGCGATTAAAGCGGATGTGATTGCACAAATTACAGCAGAAGATGAAGAGATCAGCGAAGGTAAAATCGTGGATATTTTCACCGCACTTGAAAGCCAAATCGTTCGTGGCCGTATCATTGCAGGTGAACCACGTATTGATGGTCGTACCGTTGATACCGTTCGTGCATTAGACATTTGCACTGGTGTATTACCACGTACACACGGTTCTGCAATTTTCACTCGTGGTGAAACGCAAGCATTAGCTGTTGCAACGTTAGGTACTGAACGTGATGCACAAATCATTGATGAATTAACAGGTGAACGTCAAGATCACTTCTTATTCCACTACAACTTCCCTCCATACTCTGTAGGTGAAACCGGTATGATCGGCTCGCCAAAACGTCGTGAAATCGGTCATGGTCGTTTAGCAAAACGCGGTGTAGCGGCTGTTATGCCTAGCCTTGCAGAATTCCCGTATGTAGTGCGTGTTGTATCTGAAATTACTGAATCCAATGGTTCTTCTTCTATGGCATCTGTATGTGGTGCATCTTTAGCATTAATGGATGCGGGTGTTCCAATCAAAGCCGCTGTTGCAGGTATCGCAATGGGCTTAGTGAAAGAAGAAGAAAAATTTGTGGTTCTTTCAGATATCTTAGGTGATGAAGACCACTTAGGTGATATGGACTTTAAAGTGGCTGGTACACGTGAAGGTGTCACCGCACTTCAAATGGACATCAAAATTGAAGGTATCACCCCTGAAATTATGCAAATTGCATTAAACCAAGCAAAAGGTGCTCGTATGCACATTCTTGGCGTAATGGAACAAGCAATCCCTGCACCACGTGCAGATATTTCTGACTACGCGCCGCGTATTCACACCATGAAAATTGATCCGAAGAAAATCAAAGATGTTATCGGTAAAGGTGGTGCAACTATCCGTGCATTAACTGAAGAAACCGGTACGTCTATCGATATCGATGATGATGGTACAGTGAAAATCGCCGCAGTAGATAGCAGTGCAGCGAAAAATGTGATGGCACGTATTGAAGAAATCGTTGCTGAAGTTGAAGCGGGCGCAATTTACAAAGGTAAAGTGACTCGTCTTGCTGACTTCGGTGCATTCGTCGCTATCGTTGGAAATAAAGAAGGTTTAGTTCATATTTCTCAAATCGCAGAAGAACGCGTAGAGAAAGTGAGTGATTATCTTCAAGTTGGTCAAGAAGTGACTGTGAAAGTGGTTGAAATCGATCGTCAAGGTCGTATCCGCTTAACCATGAAAGATCTTGCACCAAAACAAGAAACTGAAGCAGAATCTGCACCTGCAGAAGACATTTCAGAAGAACAAGAATAATCTCACAGGGTGTGTGAATTCGATTTACACACCCGTTTTGATTATCAAACTAACTTATAAAACAATGCAGTATTTTCGGTTATTCCGTTTTCTAGTTTCGTTGTCTAGCCTAAGTGTGATTTTATTTATTTCCGGTTGTGTGCAATCGGGAAACGTATTTGTTGCACCCAATAAAGTCGTGCTAGCGGATCAAACGCCGAATACGCACTTCGAACAAGAAGTGATGATTACCCGAATCGGGCAAGTTTTATTAGTTGGTAAAATGAGTAATGAAGAACGAGCGACGCTTCACTTTGAACGTGGCGTTTTATATGATTCCCTCGGTTTATGGGGCCTCGCACGTTATGATTTTACACAAGCCCTTGCGTTACAGCCAAAGATGGCTTCCGTTTATAATTACTTAGGGCTTTACTTACTGCTTGAAGAAGATTACGACAGTGCATTAGAAACCTTTAATGCGGTGTTTGAATTGGATCCAAGTTATGACTATACCCACCTTAATCGTGGTTTAAATTTTTATTACGTCGAACGCTATAATCTTGCTGAAGACGATTTGATAAAGTTTTACGAAGCCGATACCAAAGATCCCTATCGCGTACTCTGGCTCTATTTGAACGAACAAAAATTAAAACCACAAGAAGCCCATGCCAACCTTGTTGAACGAGCTAAAGGGCTATCTAAGGACTTCTGGGGAACAAATATCGTTCAATACTATTTAGGTAATATTTCTGTGAGTGACTTGCAAGAACGGGCAACCAAATTTGCAGAAAACTCACAACAATATGCAGAAATATTAACCGAAACCTACTTTTATCTAGCAAAACAAAAACTCAATTTGGGGCAAATTGATGAAGCTGCGGCTTTATTCAAACTCGCTATTGCGAATCAGGTATATAACTTTGTTGAGTATCGTTTTGCCGTGTTAGAGCTGATGAAATTGAAACCGGCTCAAACTGACGACGAAAAAGAAGAAAAAAGTGCGGTCACAAAAACTGCTGTTTTTTAGACTTGCTTCTTTCTTTTGTAACAAATAAACCTGAAAGCGAAATTGAGCTTTCCTTACTTACATTCGAGTATTTTAATGACAGACAAAATCACTTTTAATGATTTAGGCTTGCCTGAATTCATTCTAAAAGCCGTTTCTGACCTTGGTTTTGAAACACCTTCGCCAATCCAACAAGCTTGTATTCCTGCTCTTCTAGAGGGCAGAGATGTACTTGGTATGGCACAAACCGGTAGTGGTAAAACTGCCGCATTCTCTTTACCTATTTTGGCAAAAATTGATCCTGCCGCAAAACACCCACAATTATTGGTAATGGCACCAACCCGTGAACTTGCAATTCAAGTTGCTGATGCTTGTGAACACTTCATGAAATATGCAAAAGGCATCAACATCGTGACCCTTTATGGTGGTCAACGCTATGACATTCAATTACGAGCATTAAAACAAGGTGCACAAGTTGTTGTGGGTACACCAGGCCGTATTTTGGATCACATCCGTCGTAACACATTAAATCTATCTGAATTAAAAGCAATCGTACTTGATGAAGCAGATGAAATGCTTCGTATGGGCTTTATTGATGATGTAGAAACCGTTATGGCTGAATTACCGGAAGAGCACCAAACTGCACTTTTCTCTGCAACCATGCCTGAGCCAATTCGTCGCATCACAAAACGCTTCATGAAAAATCCGCAAGAAGTGAAAATCAAAGTAAATAACGATAACGCGCCAGATATTGAACAAAATTGTTGGTATGTTCAAGGTTTCCGTAAAAATGATGCATTATTACGTTTCTTAGAAGTGGAAGAGTTTGATGCAGCCATCATTTTTACCCGCACTAAAACAGGCACGCTTGATGTGACTGAATTATTAGAAAAACACGGTTTCCGTGCTGCAGCATTAAACGGTGATATGACTCAACAATTACGTGAGCAAACCTTAGATCGCTTACGTAATGGTAGCCTTGATATCGTCGTTGCAACTGATGTTGCTGCGCGTGGTATCGATATTGAACGAATCAGTCTTGTAGTGAACTATGACATCCCACTTGATGCAGAGTCGTACGTTCACCGTATCGGCCGTACTGGTCGTGCAGGTCGCTCTGGTCGTGCATTGTTATTCGTTGAACCACGTGAACGCCGTTTACTTCGTAATATCGAACACTTAATGAAAAAACCAATCAATGAAGTTGAATTACCAAATCATGAAGTGTTGCAAGCCTGTCGTCGTAAAAAATTCCAAGACAAGATTACCAAACAATTGGAACATCACGATCTCGAAATGTATCGTAGCTTATTAGAAGATTTATTCACGGCAGATCAGGATCAAGAAGATATTGCCGCAGCGATGTTGATGTTGCTTCAAGGAAAACAAAAACTGATTCTTCCACCAGATCCACCAATGGATAAACGCCGTCGTGACCGTAATGATCGCGGTGATCGTCGTGAAAATCCACGTTCAGCTGAACGTCGTGGTGAGCGTAAAGGCTATGGCACCCCACAACCGATGGATTTATATCGTATCGAAGTAGGTCGTGCAGATGGTGTAGAAGTGCGTCATATCGTAGGTGCTATCGCAAATGAAGGTGATATTAACAGCCGTTATATTGGCCATATCAAACTTTATGATGACTACTCTACTGTTGAATTACCACAAGGTATGCCAAAAGAATTGCTCCAACAATTCGGTAAAACTCGCGTTTTAAATAAACAAATGCAAATGAGCTTTATGGGCGCAGCACAGTCAGACAATAGACGTGGTGGTAATGACTTTGGTGGAAAAGGTCGCCGTAATGAACGTGGAGACCGAGTCCAAGATCGTTTCCGTGGTGAACGTAATGGCGAACGTCGTCAACGTAAATTTAACGATAAAAATGACCGCACTTTTGATGAACGTGGTCGCCGAGATCGCCAACGTTAATCCTTATTTAACAGCCCCTTGAAGTAAAAGGGGCTTTTTTATTGTCTTAATTCTCGTTACAATCGTCTCTTATCTCAATTTATAAGGTTTATCTATTGAAAGGTCTATTTTTACGTATTATTGCGGCTTTTGCATTATTACTTTGGGCAATTGATATGGTCTTCCCTTGGCAAAAAATTATGCAATCGGAGCAAAACCCTTACACCACGATCAAAAATCGTGGCAGCCTGATAGTCGGCACCATTAACAATCCCATTTACTATTTTATTGGGAATGAAGGCGAATCAGGCTTGGAATACGAATTAGCAAAAAACTTTGCTGATTATTTAGGGGTTCGCTTACAAATTAAAACCTTAGAAAATAACGATCAACTTTTTAATGAATTGGAGAACAATAATATTGATATCGCCGCTGCGAATCTTTTGTTCCAGCCTCAACGTGCAGAAAAATTTCAGTTAGGGCCATCTTATACTTCTGCCTCTTGGCAGCTTGTGTATAAAAAAGGTGAAAATCGTCCGAAAGATTTAGCGCAAGTCCAGCAAGAAATTATTATTTCTGCGGGGGAAGACTTAGAAAAATTATTATCCCTCGCGCAGAAAAAACTTCCTGCACTTAAATGGCAGAATAACAAACAGTTAACCCAAGAGGAATTATTAATTCAAGTGGCGGAAGGCAAAATTCCTTATACCATTGCAAATAGTATTGATGTGGCGGCTGCACAACAAATTCGCCCTAACTTAGCAATTGCATTTGACCTAACGGATGAAATGACCGTGCATTGGTATCTTTCTAATAAATCCTATAATGAGTTACAAGCAGGCTTGTTGGATTTTATGAATAATGCCATTGAAACGGGATTAATTGATCGTATTGAAGAAAAATATTTCCGCCATATTACTGCCTTTGATTATGTAGATACTCAGGCTTATCTAGAGGCAGTTGAAAAAATTCTCCCTCAATATCAACCGCTCTTTGAAAAATATAAAGGGAATTTAGACTGGCGATTATTAGCCGCTGTGGCCTATCAAGAATCCCATTGGGACCCTTATGCCACCTCTCCAACGGGTGTACGCGGAATGATGATGCTCACCAAAGATACGGCTGTGAGGATGAATATTAATAATCGCACAGATGCCGAACAAAGTATAAAAGCGGGATCGGAATATTTGCATTGGCTACTCGACCAGATGCCTGATAGTATTCCAGAAGAAGATCGAATTTGGTATTCTTTAGCAGCATATAATATGGGATTAGGGCATATTTTAGACGCACGTCGCTTAACAAAAAAATTAGGTGGTAACCCAGATAACTGGTTAGATGTAAAAAATAATCTTCAACTATTATCGGAAAAGCGCCATTATTCAAACTTAAAATATGGCTACGCTCGCGGCTATGAAGCCTACCAATATGTCGAAAATATTCGACGTTACATGAATAGCATTGTGAATTATCATCGCGTTCAAGAAAACCAAGCGACTGCAACAGAGTAAGTGCGGTCAGAAAAAGCAACGTTTTATTGAACTCAAAGAAAACAAGGAGAAAAAGATGTTAAAAAGAAAAACTTTTTTAAAGAAAAAAGCATCAAGAGATATCTCTGCCTCGCGCAACTTGCGTTTAAGACGCTTAAAACACCGTAAAGCAAAACAATTCCAACGTCATGCATTACAATTAGTGATTCAAGATATCTAAAAAAGGGCGAACATCATGTTCGCCCTTTTATTATTTGTTATTAGATATTATTGCTTAATACCACCGAATGCACCCCGAGACTGATCTGCTTCATTCGTAAATAAGCCTGTCATTTCTTGTGCATTTTCACCAAAGAAACCACCTTGGGTTTTAATACCATTTACTTCACCAGCAAAGCTATTACCTGTAATTTTACCACCAAAATTCATACCTGGTACGGCATTAGCTTTTTCCGTAATATTAATGTCAATGACTTTATTAGCAAAATCAGCCGTAGCTTTCATTTCACTTATCTCACTATAATTTTGGTTACCATCCTTTTTATATACAGCTCCACCTTTATACTCTGCTAATCCTGTTGTAGGAATTTGTGTCACTGCTGTTGGTAAACCTTGCGCATAAAAATATTGATTACCTGTTAATTTATCAACATAGGTACCAAATGCACTTGATTGTAAATTACTATTACTTAAGATAGTTTGCCCTTCTTTTCGAAGATTATATAAATCGTCATATTCTTCATAAGTCCATGGATCAATATCTCCAGCTCTTCTCAAGATATTAATATCAACTAATTTACCTGATTCATCAATTATCGTAAGATCTCGCACATCACGAGCTAATGGACGGCTTGCCTCATTTTCTTCTCCAGTTAAAACCCCACCGGAAATGACATCTTTCATCTCCCCACTAACTCCGCCAAAGATCTTATCACTTAGTGGAATACGTGCTTTTTCATCAGCTTGTAAATTTTCAAGTTGTTTCAATCTTTCTTCAGCGGCTTTTTTTTCTGCTTCTGTTTGTTCGCTATTATTTTTTGCCGTTTTTATTGCAGCTTCAGCTTTTTTCACAGCAGCGTCCGCTTTCTTATTTGCTTCAGCGATTCTTTGATTTAGTTCAACCTCGGCTTGACGAATCTGCTCAGAATTATCTGAGCCACCTTTTGAGCTAGAAGAACAAGCACCTAATGCCATAAAGCAGGAAAGTGCAATAATGGAAAGTTTAATTTTGTTCATAAAAGGATCCTTATTATCTTGTTTTTTAGACTAAATGATGACTCCATACAATTTAAATGAAATAAAAATAATTTTCAATACCATTGTAAGATTTATTTAAATTTTGTAAACTTTGCTCCGGATTCTACTAAATCAAAATAACATTTCAGGTAAAAATATGATTCATAAATTTCCACTTTCTTTAGGTGCACTTTGTGTCACTTTTGCTGTGCACGCTTATGCAGAAGAACAAACTACGTTAGATACAATTACTGTTAATGCCAATGCTTCTGAGGTCAAAGTAAATCAAATAAAAAAAACGCGTAAAGCAATTCAAGAAGAACTGATTTCAGATAACTATGACTTAGTTCGTTATGCTACTGATGTTGGCATTAGTGATAATGGCCGTCGTAACAAAGGTTTTGCAATGCGTGGTGTTGAAGGAAATCGTGTTGGTATCAGTGTTGATGGCGTCAATTTACCCGAATCAGAAGAAAATTCACTATATGCACGTTACGGTAATTTTAATAGCTCCCGTCTAAGTATCGATCCAGAATTAGTACAAGGTATTGATATTATGCGAGGAGCAGATTCTTTCAATTCAGGTAGTGGTGCGATAGGCGGTTCCGTTAACTATCGAACCTTAGGTGCTGATGATATCATTCTGCCAAATAAAAAATGGGGTATATTGCTTAAAAATGGGTATGCCAGCAAAAATAGCGAATGGACACACACTTTAGGGGTAGCTTATAAAGATGACAAATTTGATGCAACCTTACTCTATTCCTATCGCCATGGATATGAAATGAAAAGCCGTGGAAAAGGTCAAGATATCGTAGGTAACGCTCGCGGTATTCCTGATCCATCACATCATAAAAACCATAGCTACTTAGCTAAAATTGGCTATTTTATTACGCAGACACAACGTGTAAGTGCATCATTTAATGCTCAAAAAGCAAATAACTTTGTTGATGAAAAATCGTACCAGCTTGCAGGGCTCTGGCGTGAATCCAATGATATAAGTAAACGCTATAATGCCAATATTGCCTACGAATATTTTCCAGAAAATAGTCGATGGTTAAGTTACCTAAAAACTGAATTAGATTTTCAAAAAACAAATATTGGTTCAGAAAACTACAAAGGTGGATATCGCTATAATGCTGATTTTACTGCATATTCAGGAAAAGATTTAATCGAAATTCAGGATACCAGCATGAATAGTCGCTTTATGAGAGCCTCTCTGCGAGCCGATCTCATGCCATGGGAAACCAAATTTGGTAGCCATCAATTTACACTAAGAACCGGTATTTCACAAAAAGATTTTGATAATCGTAATGAGCATGAATATCCAAATATAAATACTGACGGCAGCAGTGCAAAAGATAGTGAATCAATTCAACACCCTGTCAGAACCCGTTCATTCTTTGCTCAATTACAAGACAATGTGATATGGAATGATATCTTTTCAAGTCAATTAGGAATTCGTTATGATTGGGATGAATTAGTGCCACAAGATTTAAAAGCTTTTTGTAGAGCTTGCAGCAGTAAACCTGCATCAAATACCTTCCAAAGTTTAAGTGGCTCATTTGGATTAGATGCTCAGCTTAATGATATTTGGAAAATAGGCTATAACATTTCTACTGGTTTCCGTATTCCAACTGCTTCAGAAATGTATTTCTCTTTCGAACATCCTGCCGGTAACTGGATACCAAACCCTGATTTAAAAGCAGAACAAGCACTAAATCAATCTATTTATATTCAAGCTGACCACCAGTTAGGCTCATTTGGATTAACGTTTTATCATACTCGATATAAAAACTTCTTAACTGAGCAAGAATCAACTTATAAAAAACGTAACCCATATTACAATGCCTATAGTGCAAGTTATGGTCAACAAGCTTATTACACAACAATCGCTCAGAAAGCAGTTAACATCGACCGAGCTCGTATTACTGGTGTAGAATTCACGAGTAAAGTTAATTTAGATCAGATTATTTCAGCTATTCCTCAAGGTTGGAAATTTACAGCAAATCTCGGTTATGCCAAAGGGAAACTTAATGGCACTGAAGCAAGCTTACTCTCCATTCAACCTATTAAAGTGATTTTAGGAATTGGCTATGAAGATCCAAATGATCGCTGGGGAGTTAACGTCAAAGCTAGCTATCTTGGCGCGAAAAAAGCAAAAGATGCCCAAATAGTACAATACTCAACCAACTTTGTTAGAGAAGTAAAAACTTACCCTTATCTTAATAATTCTGCTGTGCTATTTGATCTGTATGGTTTCTATAAAATCAATCAAAATATTACGCTACGCGCAGGGCTTTATAACTTATTTAATCGCAAATATCACACTTGGGATACCCTACGTGGTATTAACAAAATAAGTACGACTGATTCAGTTGATAAAGAAGGAAAAGGTTTAGAGCGTTTTTATGCGCCAGGACGTAATTTTGCAGCATCTATTGAGATTCGTTTTTAATTGATTACATCCTTAGTAAAAAAGGGCGAACATCATGTTCGCCCTTTTTATTTATTCATTATCCTTTATTTTTCAAAAGAATCTTTCAAACGCTCATCTGCTCGGCGGGATTCGCCTTTATGCTGAAGTTTATTTAATTGACGTTCTAATTTTTCTTCGACTTCATTGATCGCTTTATACATATCATCTGCCGTTGCAGTGGCTAACAGATTACCTAATGGAGTTCCAATTGAAGCCTCTACAGAAAAGCCGTTTGGCACTTTACTTAAAACAAAGTGCGGGCTAATCAGTTGAGTGTGCCATTTCTCTAATTTTGCAAGTCTTCCCTCCACATGTTCACGGATTGCAGGGGTGATTTCCATTTGTTTACTTGTGATATTGAGTGTCATAGCATTTACCTCTTTTGGTTAAATGAACCCTTCGGTTCAGTTCATCTTTAATAACAACATATCGACCTTGCACTACTTTTTCAAGTGCTTTTAGTCAAATAAAAAAACAAATGTTCAAAAATATGATCGGGATCTAATTTCTGAAAAAATGTGATTTCATTTCCGTGTAAACTTGTTATGATGTAAAGCTGTAAACAACAAAGGGAAGCACTAGGCTTCCCTTTTCTTTTTACGACATAAATTAGGCTAATTCATCTTGATCATGTTGCGTGGCTTTTAAACGTTCGAAGTAATCTTTGGTTTCTGAAATAATCTCTTTGCGTAAACCAATTAATGCAACTAAGTTCGGGAAGGCCATTAAACCATTCACAATATCCGCTAAGATCCAGATTAAATCTAAGGTGAGGAATGAACCCGCTCCAACTAGAACAATAAACACAAAGCGATACACTTTAATACCACGGATACCAACTAGATAAAGGAAACAACGTTCACCGTAGTAGCACCACCCTAAAATTGTGGTGAAAGCAAAGAATAATAAGCCAACAGTTACAATGGTTGCACCAATTGATGTGCCTAAGCCCTGTGCAAAAGCATAGTTAGTCACGCTTGCGCCTGAAAGCTCAGGGTTACTCCATGCTCCCGTAATAACAAGCACTAAGCCCGTCATCGTACATACGATGATGGTATCTAAAAATGTCCCTGTCATCGAAATTAAACCTTGACGAACAGGCTCTTTGGTTTGTGCCGCTGCCGCTGCAATAGGCGCACTTCCTAAACCTGATTCATTTGAGAAAATACCGCGAGCAACACCCGATTGAATGGCTTTCATTACTGTAAAGCCAACTGCGCCGCCTAAAGCTGCTTGAGGGTTAAACGCACTATGAATAATTAATGCGATCGCAGCGGGCAGTTTATCGTAATTGACTACTAAGATAATAATTGAGGTCGCCACATAGCCGATTGCCATAAAAGGCACAATCACTGAAGAAGCTGTTGCAATACGTCTTACTCCACCAAGAATAATCATAGCGACCAGCACTGTTACCACTGTTGCCGTAATAATAACGGGTACATTGAATGTGTCTTGCATCGCATGCGTAATTGCATTTATTTGAGGGAAGGTACCAATACCGAAAAAGGCCACCAATACTCCAAAGAGTGCAAATAATTTAGCTAGCCATTTAATTCCAAGACCACGTTCGATATAGTACATCGGGCCACCAGCCATAAAACCGTATTTATCTCGCACACGATATTTCACTGCAAGCAAACATTCGGCATATTTGGTTGCCATGCCTAATAATGCAACTAGCCACATCCAAAAAATCGCGCCAGGTCCACCTGCTTGCACCGCAGTGGCTACACCCACGATATTTCCTGTTCCGATAGTCGCCGCCAATGCCGTACAAAGTGCGGCAAAAGAAGATACATCCCCCTTGCCTTTATTCGCACCACGAGCAAATAAATAGCTCAATGCACGAGGCAAATAACGAATTTGCAAGAAACCTAAACGAAGGGTGAGATAAAGTCCGGTTCCGGACAATAGAATAAGTAGGGGCGGTCCCCATACAAAGCTGCTAATAGCAGATAAGGTTGTCTGTAATGACATTGATGATTCCTCGTCGTTTAAAATACAAATAAACTCGACAAGGAGACAAGAAGAATCCCGATAGAAATATTTTTGATAATACCGATTGTCTTTTGCCCCTGTCCTTTTGCCTGAGCGTTTGGAAAACAATCGAAAAATCGACCACTCTTTTGCGCCTTCGGCGTCCATTTACATCAATAAAATGCAATGGATCTCTCCAAGGGTTCGTCCAGTAACAGTCCCTGCAATCTTGCGATTGCGCCTGAAAGATTTTACCTCGTCGGCGTAGGGGCAATTCCCTACTCTCCAGCTACCTTCTTCCGAACTCACTTTTTACGTTTTATTCTTATTGCAAAAAGTACTGCAAATTTTAACAAACTTAAAAAGCTAACTCAATGGATTGACGAAAAAAGGCTTAGATAACAAGGTGAAAGCAGATAAAAACAAAGTGCAGTCAAAAATTTTCTTATTTTTTGACCGCACTTTCTTAAAAAAGAAAGGCAGGTAATTACCTGCCCTTACCAATTCTAATAATTATAAAATCTCTTTTGCTTTTGCCACCACGTTATCCACAGTGAAACCAAAGAGTTTAAATAATTGATCTGCTGGTGCTGATTCGCCGAAGCTATTCATGCCCACTACGCGACCTTCAAAGCCAATGTATTTATACCAGAAGTCTGCAATACCTGCTTCAATCGCAACACGTTTGGTTACGGCCGCAGGTAACACACTTTCACGGTACGCTGCATCTTGTTTGTCGAAACGGTTAGTACTTGGCATAGAGACGACACGTACTTTTTTACCTTCAGCAGTCAATACATCTGCTGCTTTCACTGCCAATTCCACTTCAGAACCTGTCGCAATGAAGATTAACTCTGGTGTACCCTCACAGTCTTTTAACACATAAGCACCACGTTTAACTGCCTCTAATTGTGCAGAAGTGCGGTCCATTTGGGCTAAGTTTTGACGGGTAAAGATCAACGAACTTGGGCCATCTTGACGCTCAACCGCTTGTTGCCATGCGATGGCTGATTCTACTTGGTCACATGGACGCCATGTTTCAAGATTTGGAATTAAGCGTAATGATGTGGTTTGTTCCACTGGTTGGTGAGTTGGACCATCTTCGCCTAAACCGATCGAGTCATGAGTATAAACGAATAAAGCACGTTGTTTCATTAATGCCGCCATACGCACCGCATTGTGAGCATATTCGTAGAACATTAAGAAGGTTGCACCGTAAGGAATGAAACCGCCGTGTAAAGCAATACCATTCATAATCGCTGACATACCGAACTCACGTACACCATAGTTAATATAGTTACCACCTACGTTTTCGTGTGCACGAATTGGTTTAGACCCACTCCATAACGTTAAGTTAGAGCTTGCTAAGTCTGCAGAGCCACCTAAGAACTCAGGTAATACATGTGCATAAGCTTCAATTGCATTTTGTGATGCTTTACGGCTCGCAATGCTTGCAGGATTCGCTTGTAATTTTTCAATGAACGCTTTAGATTCTGCCGCCCAATTTGCTGGTAATTCACCGTTTACACGACGTGTAAATTCTGCGGCAAGTTCAGGGTATGCTTTTGCATAAGCGGCAAATTTTTCTTCCCAAGATTTTTCTGCTGCTGCGCCTTTTTCTTTTGCAGACCATTCTGCATAGTACTCAGCCGGAATTTCAAATGGACCATATTCCCAGCCAAGTGCTTTACGGGTTAATGCGATTTCCTCATCACCTAATGGTGCACCGTGGCAATCATGAGAGCCTGATTTATTTGGTGAACCAAAACCGATGATGGTTTTACAAATAATTAATGTTGGTTTTTCTTTTTCTGCTTGAGCAAGAATGGTTGCGGCACGAATTTGTTCTGCATCGTGACCATCTACATTACGGATTACTTGCCAGCCATAAGCTTCAAAACGTTCTGCCGTATCATCACTGAACCAACCATCAACATGACCATCAATCGAAATATTGTTGTCATCGTAGAATGCGATTAATTTACCAAGGCCTAATGTGCCCGCTAAAGAGCAAGCTTCGTGAGAAATCCCTTCCATTAAACAGCCATCGCCTAAGAACACATAAGTGTGGTGATCAACAATTTCATGGCCTTCACGGTTAAATTGACCTGCTAATGTTTTCTCAGCAATCGCCATACCCACGGCATTGGTAATACCTTGGCCTAACGGACCTGTTGTAGTTTCAACACCTGGTGCATAACCATATTCTGGGTGTCCTGGGGTTTTAGAATGTAATTGACGGAATTGTTTTAAATCTTCGATAGAAAGATCATAGCCTGTTAAATGTAATAAGCTATAAATCAACATTGAACCGTGGCCATTAGAAAGTACAAAACGGTCGCGATCGGCCCATTTAGGATTGTTTGGGTTGTGTTTTAAGAAATCGCGCCATAATACTTCAGCGATATCCGCCATTCCCATTGGTGCACCTGGGTGGCCTGATTTTGCTTTTTGTACTGCATCCATTGATAGCGCACGAATTGCGTTGGCGAGTTGTCTACGAGTTGCCATGTTTTTCTCCTATCTAAATAATTCTCAGTATTTTACCCTATTTACTGATTGGCTTAACCAATATTTGCAATTTTATTTAACTTGATCAAATTCTTCGACGACGTTGATGGAAACGCTGGCTACTTGATTTACCTTGTAAATTGACCACCGTTTTAGTTTCCACTGGTTTTCGATATGTTCGACGATAATGACTTAAAAAATAATGAATGGAACTGGCGAATAATGCGCCTAATAAAAAGACCACGACAATTTCACCATATAAGCGGTGAAAAACTTGATTGATTTTGCTCTGCGTCGTTTGCGCATATTGGGCGTCAAAGGTCACGCGCAAAAAGCCACGAACAGCGTTATTAGAAGCTGAATAAATAGGCTCAACAATTTGTTGTGTTGAAAACTCACCTTCATTTTTATGCTCAAGACCAAGTTGCTCACGAAGATTACCGGTATTGGTACTTTGTGCCAATTCTTTGCCGTTATAATCATAAATGGTCGCATCGAGCACAAAGTCTTCTTTGACTAAATTATCTAAATTTTCAACGAGCTGATCGGATTTCGCATTATTGGTTAATAAAACTGAAAATAAATTGGCTTGCTGACGAACCAAAGTATGCGATAAATTCGCTACTTGATTCACACTTGAAAGCTGTGAACCAATCTTAAATTGTTTCACGCCAAACAAAATCACCGCCATGGCCGCAATACAAAGCAGCACGATGAGCCCAAACATCAGTGATTTTTGAAGTTTTTCTTTAATTAATTGCACGTTGTTTTTCCATTTTTTCGCCAAGATCGGCTAGAATAGATGAGTATTCACAATTTACAGGATTTTCTATGCAAATTCAAAACCTTGCAAGCATTACCCAAAAATATCCCCAATTTCCCACCGCACTTTCGTTTGATTTGCCTCATCCCGATGAAACTCATGCGTTTATTTTATACGGCACAACGCTGAATTTAGCCAAATTACTCGAATTCCAACAAAAGTGCGGTCAATCTTTCCTGTGTTTTGATGCATGGAACGTTGAAAAAAATACCGTTGTCCTTTTAAAAGGCAAATGGCTCGCCGATTTTATTGCCCATGCTCACGACCTGCAATTAGACATCGCCAAACTGGATTTTGATGCAAAATTATCAGAAAAAGGTTTATTGGTGATGGATATGGATTCTACGGCGATTCAAATTGAATGCATTGATGAAATCGCCAAACTGGCCGGCACAGGTGAATTAGTTTCTGCCATTACTGAAAGTGCCATGCGTGGCGAGCTCGATTTTGAACAAAGTTTGCGTCGCCGTGTGGGAACACTTAAAGGCGCACCAGAAAATATTTTGCAACAGGTACGTGAAAAATTACCGTTAATGCCGGGCTTAATTGAAACCATTAAGACATTACAACAACATGGTTGGAAAACTGCCATTGCTTCTGGTGGTTTTACCTATTTCGCCGATTATTTAAAAAGTTTATTAAACCTCGATTTTGCGGCGTCTAATCAATTTGAAATTATTGATGGCACGCTGACTGGCAATGTAAAAGGTAGCGTGGTCGATGCACAATACAAAGCGAATACCTTGGAAAAACTCGCTGAAGAATACAACATTCCACGCAAAAATATCCTTGCTATTGGTGATGGCGCTAATGATTTGGCGATGATGAAGGTCGCCGGATTAGGCGTGGCATTCCATGCCAAACCGAAGGTGCAACAACAAGCACAAATTGTGGTAAACTTTGCTGACTTAACCGCACTTTTATGTCTTTTAAGTGCAAATGATCGAATTTAATTCATTTTGGGAGAAAATTTATGCCATCTTTTGACATCGTATCTGAAATTACTATGCACGAAGTGCGTAATGCGGTTGAAAATGCAAACCGCGTATTAAGTACACGTTATGATTTCCGTGGTGTGGAAGCCGTCATTGAATTAAATGAAAAAAGCGAAACAGTGAAAGTGACCACAGAATCTGATTTCCAATTAGAACAATTAATTGAAATCTTGATTGGTGCGTTTGTAAAACGTGGCATTGAGCATAGCTCATTGGATATTCCAACAGAAAGTGAACACCACGGTAAACTTTACACTAAAGAAATCAAATTAAAACAAGGGATTGAAACGGAGATGGCGAAGAAAATCACTAAATTAGTGAAAGATTCAAAAATCAAAGTTCAAACTCAAATTCAAGGTGAACAAGTACGCGTAACCGGAAAATCTCGTGATGATTTACAAGCTGTTATTCAATTGGTGAAAGGCGCTGAATTAGGCCAACCATTCCAATTTAATAACTTTAGAGATTAATTTAATGAATAAATATCTGTGGGTATTTTGGGCTGCCATTCCACTATGTTCGTTCGCAAATGAGAATGCCATGAATCTCGGTGATAGCGTCATTGATGTTGTAAAATGTGAAAGCACCAAAGGGGAAAAACTTTGGGTCGCGCTAAATAATCTTAAAACATTCACTTACATGAAAAACGATGTGAATGTGGCTGATCAAACGATAGATAATGCTTACTTACAAGCTTATGCCACAGAAGCGACGCTTTTCCTTCCACCAACAGAAAATAATCAGTTGTGGACGATAATAAAAGAAAGAGCAGTAGATAAGACGAGCATCAGTCAAGTTACTATCAATTTGCGTAATAAGAAAGGTAAGCTAATTTCTCATGCTGCTTGCAAACGAAATGACGAGACTTTTTCATTATTAATGGGATCGAGTTTCGATATAAAAGAGCCTACCGATAAAATCCTTGAATTAATGGATCCACTTCCACAATAAAACTAAAGAGCGGTCAAAAAGCACAATATTTTTTGACCGCTCTTTTATTTGCGCTAATTAAGCTAATCTCGCTTTTGCTTCTGCAATCGCTTCTGCTACACGAAGTGGTGAAACCCCACCTTTCGCACAACGTTTATCTAAACAAGATTGTAGCGAAAGAATGTCATAGACATCATCCCCTACCACATCACTGAATTGACGGAATTCAGGAATGGTTAAGTCTTCCAAGGCTTTTCCTTTTTCAATGGCATAAACCACGGTTTCACCGACAATATGATGAGAATCACGGAATGGCACGCCTTTTGCCACAAGGTAATCCGCTAGCTCTGTTGCATTTGAATAACCTTTTAAAGCGGCTTCGCGTGTACGGTCGGTATTCACTTTTAATTCATCTAGTACAAAAGTCGCCATATCTACGCAATCTTGCCAGGTATCTAACGCATCAAAGATCCCTTCTTTGTCTTCTTGCATATCTTTGTTATACGCTAATGGTAAACCTTTTAAGGTCATCAACATACCTGTTAATGCCCCCATGACACGGCCTGCTTTACCACGAATCAATTCACAAGCATCTGGATTTTTCTTTTGTGGCATTAAAGAGGAACCTGAAGTTACACGATCTGACAATTCGACAAAATTCGCTTCACCACTGTTGAAAATAATCATATCTTCTGCAAAGCGAGAAAGATGCGCCATACTTAAAGATGCCGTTGAGAGTAATTCCACAATATGGTCACGATCAGAGACGCTATCCAAACTATTACGCGTCGCAAAAGCAAAACCTAAATCTGAGGCTAATAGTTCACGATCGACTGCATAGGCTGTCCCCGCAAGTGCACCACTACCTAATGGGCAGCTATTCATGCGTTTATAAGCATCAGCGAGACGTGAATAATCACGCTCAAACATTTCTACATAAGCCATACACCAATGGGCAAAAGTGATTGGTTGTGCACGTTGTAAATGGGTATAACCCGGCATCACTGCATCTTGCGTCTTTTCCGCTGTTTGCACCAAATGACGTTGAAGATTACGAATAGATGCTTGCAACTCCGTTACACGTTGTTTGCACCACATTTTAATATCAAGTGCAACTTGGTCATTACGGCTACGGCCTGTGTGTAATTTTTTACCTAAATTACCCACTTTATCGATAAGCTTACTTTCCACCCAACTATGAATATCTTCTGCATCATCTTGCAAAATCGCCTGTGGATTTGACCGCACTTCAATTAATAATTCATTTAAGGCAACTTCTAGCTGTTGTTGCTCTTCAGCACTTAATACACCAACGTTGACTAACGCTTTAGACCAGCCAATAGAGCCCTCAATATCTTGCTCTGCCAAACGATAATCAAAACGCAGGCTATCATTAAAATCTTTAAAACGTTTATCTGCCGCTTGTGTAAAACGACCACCCCAGAGAGCCATAAGTTATCCTTCTTTTAATTTTAACATTGATTAATTATTCAATTATTACGCATAATTAATCAGCGTGCAATAATAATCTCTTCGTAGTTTGCTATTTTACCCTGTTTTTTCTAACAAAAACTAGACAGTATGAGATTTTAGTGGTAATTTACGCACCATTCTTAAGGGCATTGCCCACCATTCAAACATTTCAGTATTATCAACTCTTATTCGTTCCAACATTATTAATTATGCATCTTACAGAACTTAAAAATACGCCTGTTTCTGATCTTGTGAAACTTGGCGAAGAACAAATGGGTTTGGAAAATCTTGCCCGTTTACGTAAACAAGATATTGTTTTTGCTATTTTGAAACAACACGCAAAGAGCGGTGAAGATATTTTTGGCGGCGGCGTGTTGGAGATTTTACCCGATGGTTTCGGTTTCTTACGCTCCGCAGACAGTTCCTACCTTGCTGGTCCTGATGACATCTACGTTTCTCCAAGTCAAATTCGTCGCTTCAATCTTCAAACTGGTGATAAAATTGAAGGTAAAATCCGTCCACCAAAAGAGGGCGAACGCTATTTTGCACTTTTAAAAGTCGACCAAGTCAATGATGACAAACCTGAAGTATCTCGTAGCAAAATCCTTTTCGAAAACTTAACCCCATTACATGCGAATTCCCGTTTAAGAATGGAACGTGGTAATGGCTCAACCGAAGATTTAACCGCGCGTATTTTGGATTTAGCCTCTCCGATTGGTAAAGGTCAGCGTGGTCTTATCGTGGCTCCGCCAAAAGCCGGTAAAACTATGTTGCTACAAAACATTGCACAAAGCATTACACACAACTACCCTGAATGTGAACTTATTGTGCTTTTAATCGATGAGCGTCCAGAAGAAGTCACGGAAATGCAACGTTCAGTAAAAGGTGAAGTGATTGCCTCAACCTTTGATGAACCCGCTGCTCGTCACGTTCAAGTGGCAGAAATGGTTATCGAGAAAGCAAAACGTTCTGTAGAGCATAAAAAAGATGTGGTGATTCTACTCGACTCTATCACGCGTTTGGCACGTGCTTACAATACTGTTACGCCAGCATCTGGTAAAATTCTTTCTGGTGGTGTGGATGCAAATGCTCTACATCGTCCAAAACGTTTCTTTGGTGCGGCGCGTAATGTGGAAGAAGGTGGTAGTTTAACCATTATTGCAACCGCACTTGTGGATACCGGTTCAAAAATGGATGAGGTTATCTTTGAAGAATTTAAAGGTACTGGTAACATGGAATTGCATCTTTCTCGCAAAATTGCAGAAAAACGTGTTTTCCCAGCAATCGACTTCAACCGTTCTGGTACGCGTAAAGAAGATTTACTTACCACACCAGATGAATTACAAAAAATGTGGATTCTACGCAAAATCCTTAACCCAATGGGTGAAGTGGAAGCGATGGAATTCCTCATCGACAAACTTATGGTGGCAAAAACTAACGATGAGTTTTTTGAAATTATGAAGCGGTCTTAATTTGACCGCACTTAAAAACAAAAAAGGCTTGGAGAACCAAGCCTTTTTTATTTTGCGAATTATTCGCCCAAACGCTCTTTAATACGAGCAGATTTACCTGAACGTTCACGTAAGTAGTAAAGTTTAGCTTTACGTACTGCACCTTTACGTTTAACAGCGATAGAATCTACAGCTGGAGAGTGAGTTTGGAATACACGCTCAACACCCACGCCGTTAGAAATTTTACGTAAAGTGAATGCTGAGTGCAAGCCACGGTTACGAATTGCAATAACCACGCCTTCGAATGCTTGCAAACGACGTTTGCTACCTTCAACTACCCATACTTTAACTTCTAAAGTATCACCTGGGCGGAAGCTAGGTACGTTTTGTTTTAATTGTTCTTGTTCAAGTTGTTTGATAATGTTAGACATTGTTTGATCCTTTATTGATCCTAGATGTAACTGAAACTAACTGTTATATTCGGCTTGCGCCTCTTTTAACAGTTTACGTTGTTCGTCAGTCAGAGCTAGGCCTTCTAAGAGCTCAGGGCGTCGGAGCCACGTTCTTTGTAGCGATTGTTTTAATCGCCATTTCCGAATTTCTTCGTGATGTCCCGACATCAGCACAGGTGGTACAGTTAATCCTTCTAACACTTCCGGTCTGGTGTAATGCGGGCAATCTAATAAACCGTCTGCAAAAGAATCTTCTTCTGCGGAGGCTTGTTTGCCTAATACACCGGGAATAAAACGTGCAACAGCATCAATTAATGTCATTGCCGGCAATTCCCCACCGGTTAGAACGTAATCACCAATTGACCATTCTTCATCGATTTCAGTTTGAATCAATCGCTCATCAATACCTTCGTAACGTCCACATACCAAAATCAATTTCTGATTTTGAGCAAGCTCGGTTACGCCGCCTTGATCGAGTTTACGTCCTTGTGGCGAAAGGTAAATCACCTTTGCGCCTTCTCCTGCCGCTGCTTTCGCAGCATGAATCGCATCCCGTAAAGGTTGCACCATCATCAGCATTCCCGGACCACCACCATAAGGACGGTCATCCACGGTTTTATGCTTGTCGAATGTAAAATCTCTTGGATTCCAACATTCTACTTGCAGAAGATTATGTTTTACGGCTCTTCCTGTAACCCCAAATTCCGTAATCGCTTTAAACATTTCGGGGAATAATGAAATCACCCCTATCCACATAAAAAGCCTACTACATTACGTTTGTGCATACTTGAGATTAGAAACCAGCGTCCCAATCCACTTCAATTGTTTTCGTGGTGAGATCGACTCTTTTAACTACTTGTTCATACAAGAACGGAATTAACCGCTCTTGTTTTCCAAAAGCATCCTTGGTATTGGCTTTCACCACTAACACATCATTAGAGCCAGTTTCCATCATCTCTGTTACCGTTCCCATTGTATAACCTTCTAGGTTGACGACTGAACAACCGATTAAATCGTGCCAGTAATAATCGCCCTCTTCCAGTTCAGGGAAAACAGATAAATCCACACCAATTTCAACATTTGCTAAAATTTGTGCGGCTTCACGGTCATCAACGCCTTTTAATTTAACGATGATTTCGTGATTATGATGGCGCCAGTTTTCTAATTCAGTTGGCTGCCATTCACCTTTGATTTTTAAAAACCAAGGTTGATAATCAAAAATGCTTTCAGCTTGTTCTGTTGATGAATAAATACGTAACCACCCACGAATACCGTAGGTTGAGCCTAATTTGCCCACAACTTCAATGCGTTGTTGTTCCATATTTTTCACCTATCTTAGTTTAAGAACTAAATCAAAAAGCGAGATTATGCTTTTTGAGCTTCTTTTACCAAAGTTGCAACACGGTCTGAAAGTGATGCACCTTGAGCAACCCAGTGGTTTACACGCTCAAGATCAACACGAAGACGTTCTGCGTTACCTTGTGCGATTGGGTTGAAGAAACCTACACGCTCAATGAAACGACCGTCACGTGGTGAACGACTGTCAGCTACTACGATTTGATAAAATGGGCGTTTTTTAGCTCCGCCACGAGATAAACGAATGGTTACCATAACCTTCCTCTAAATGTTTAATTACTAAAAGAATATTCTCAAACTCGAAAGTGATTTAAGAATATAGCTTACTTTTTTCTCTGTATATATAGACAAAAAGCCTGAAGATTTTACACTTTTTGAGCAAAAAAGCAAGCCAATAGCCTATTTCTACTTGAGAAATTCACCATAAAAAATGACCGCACTTCATCACAAAGTGCGGTCAATTTTTCATTAATTTATTGGATTAATAAACCCCTTGAGCCAACATTGCATCGGCTACTTTTACAAAGCCTGCTACGTTTGCGCCAACTACGTAGTTAATGTTTGCTTGGCCTTCTGCTGAACCGTATTTTTTACAGTTTGCATGAATATCTAACATGATACGATGAAGCTGTTTATCCACTTCTTCAGCCGTCCAGTATAAACGTTGTGAACTTTGCGCCATCTCTAAGCCTGATGTCGCAACACCACCTGCATTAGCTGCTTTACCTGGGCCAAATAATACACCAGCCTCTAAGAATGCTTCTGTCGCTTCGATAGTGGTTGGCATGTTTGCACCTTCTGCGACTAATTTCACTCCATTTGAGATTAAGGCTTTCGCATCTGAAATCTCTAATTCATTTTGGGTTGCGCAAGGAAGTGCAATATCTGCTTTCACTTCCCAAGGACGTTTGCCTGCAAAATATTGAAGACCGAATTGTTTTGCAAACTCTTCTACTCGACCACGTTTTACATTTTTGAGCTCTAATAAAGCTTCTAATTTTTCACGATCGAATCCTTCAGGTAAATACACATAACCCGCAGAGTCAGAACAGGTTACGACTTTCGCACCGAGCGCCATCGCTTTTTCAATCGCATATTGCGCCACGTTACCCGAACCGGAAACTAAAACCGTTTTACCTTGGAAGCTATCCCCTTTCTCTGCAAGCATTGCTTGGGCAAAATAAACCAATCCATACCCCGTTGCTTCTGGACGAATTAAACTTCCACCGAATGAAAGACCACGACCAGTAAACACGCAAGCAGCTTGGTTTGATAATTTTTTCATATAGCCTGCAAGATAGCCTACTTCACGACCACCTACACCAATATCACCGGCGGGCACATCGGTATCTGGGCCAACATGACGATACAATTCAGCCATTAACGCTTGGCAGAAACGCATCACTTCAGCATCTGATTTTCCTTTAGGATCAAAATCTGAGCCGCCTTTCGCACCGCCCATTGGCAATGTGGTTAAGGCATTTTTAAAGATCTGTTCAAAACCTAAGAATTTTAAGATTGATAAGTTAACGGATGGATGGAAACGCATGCCACCTTTAAAAGGACCAATTGCACTGTTGAATTGCACACGGAAAGCACGGTTTACTTGAACTTGGCCTTTATCATCAGTCCATGCCACACGGAATTGGATTGCGCGCTCTGGCTCAACTAAACGCTCTAATAAAGCTTCTGAACGGTATTTAGGGTTTGCTTCCAAGAAAGGCCAGATTGACGTGAAGACTTCACGAACGGCTTGTAAAATTCAGGTTGGTGGCCGTCACGTTGAGCCACTTTTTCAAGAAATGCGTCTAATGATGCTACTGCTGACATAGGATTTTCCTTCTAGTAGTGAGTTAATATGATGTGTGTAACGTTATTTTATTTATCACCGTCTTGTTGCGGCGTGTCATCAATATAACAATAGAAAAATCAACTAGGCAATAGTTTTTTTATAGAAAAAATGAAGAAAAAATAAAAAACGAGAAAACATTTAATATTTTCTCGTTTTTATTAGACGGCATCTAAAATTAGCACCTGGATTAGCACTTCAAGTTAAAAAGTGCTTATTTATTTTTACCTTCTAAGTAAAGCCATTCAGCGACTTGCTTCGCAAAATACGTCAAAATACCGTCTGCACCCGCACGTTTAAAGCAAAGCAATGATTCCATAATGCATTCTTTTTCTTTCAACCAACCATTTTGAATGGCTGCCATATGCATCGCATATTCACCAGAAACTTGATAAGCAAAGGTTGGCACGCCGAAATAGTCTTTCACACGATATACCATGTCTAAATATGGCATACCTGGTTTTACCATCACCATATCTGCCCCTTCTTGTAAATCAAGAGCCACTTCTTGCAAGCCTTCATTACCGTTGGCTGGATCAAGTTGATAGGTTTTCTTGTCACCACCTTTCAGGTTACCAGCAGAACCGACTGCATCACGGAATGGGCCATAATAATTAGACGCATATTTTGCGGAGTACGCCATAATTTGCGTATTGATATGACCATTTTCTTCCAACGCCTGACGAATACGACCAATACGTCCATCCATCATATCACTCGGTGCCACAATATCAGCCCCAGCTTCAGCGTGTGAAACAGCCTGTTTAATCAGGATATCTGTTGTAATATCGTTTAAGACATAGCCTTCTTCATCAATGATACCGTCTTGTCCGTGTAGCGTGTAAGGATCGAGTGCGACATCTGTTAATACACCCAATTCTGGATAAGCAGCTTTCAATGCTCTCACTGCACGCTGTACCAAACCATTCGGGTTAAATGCCTCATCCGCCATTAACGATTTTTTATCTTGCTCAACTACAGGGAATAATGAGATCACTGGTACGCCGTATTTCACTAAAAGACCGGCTTCGATTAATAACTGATCGATCGTTAAACGTTCAACTTTAGGCATAGAAGGAACTGGTTCACGATGATTTTCGCCTTCAATGATAAATACCGGATAAATTAAATCATTCGCGGTTAAGGTATTTTCTGCCACTAAACGGCGACTAAAATCATGTTTACGTAAACGACGAAGACGACGGGTTGGAAAACCGCCTAAAATTTGTTGAGTCATAATAATATTTCCTGTTTTTATGATGTTAAAAGGGCGTATCACCTACGCCCATTTTCTTAATCTTTGTGATTCAAATCACCCTGATTTTCTACCGCACGTTCTTCATTAGTTGCCTCTTCTTCATCCTCTTTCGGTTGATAGAAACGTGCAACTAACAAGCCTAATTCAAAGAGAAGACACATTGGTACAGCAAGTAAAGTTTGAGAGAACACGTCTGGTGGCGTTAAGATCATGCCAACAAAGAACGCTCCCACAATAATATAAGGACGTTTTGAAGCCAATGCTTTCGTCGTGGTTACACCTGTCCAACAAAGCAAAATAATCGCAACAGGTACTTCAAAACACACACCAAATGCCAAGAATAATGCTAAAGCAAAATCAAGGTAACTGCTGATATCTGTGGCGATAGCTACCCCTTCTGGTGCAGTTTGCGTAAAGAAACTAAACACGAAAGGGAAAACAACATAATAAGCAAACGCTACACCGCAATAGAATAAAACTGTACTGGAAAATAATAACGGATAAATTAAACGTTTTTCATGTTGATACAGTGCTGGTGCAACAAATGCCCAAATTTGATAAAGCAAATAAGGTACAGAAATAAACACCGAAACAATCGCGGTTAATTTAATTGGAGTAAAGAATGGCGTTTGAATATTGGTTGCAATCATCGTTGCACCCTTTGGCATTACTGCCGTTAAAGGTGCTGCGACAAAATGATAAATATCATTAGAAAAATAAACCAACGCCACAAAAACCACTAAAATACAAATTACACAACGTAATAAGCGGTTTCTGAGTTCAACAAGATGGGTAATTAACGGTTGGGAATCGTCCGTCATATTGCTCATAATTATTCTCTAGGACTTCGCTTCAGATTTGGGTGCTGGCTGTAGCTCCACATCATCCGGCGAATAGTAATCGGATAAACGCTCAGTTAATTCAGCTTGTTCACGAGGTTCAAGTGCGGTCAAATCCACTTCTGTTTTTGCAGATTCCAAAACTTCGGCAGTTCCATTCTCTGCATGTTCTGTGGATGCTGTTTCAACCGCTTCCTCTGCTGTTTCTTGTGCTCTTACCTCAAGTTTTTCCGCAGAATCAGCCGGATTTTCAGCCGCACTTTTAATTTCTTTAATTTGCTCTTCCACCGTTGTTCCTGCTGCAGCCGCTTTTTCTTCTAACTCTGCACGCATTTTTTGAGCTTGCTCTTTCAGCTCTTCAACGGTTTTACTTAAATCTGGGGAAAGCTGTTTTAGATTCAGTTGTTCCGCTTTCTTAATGCTATCTTGCAATTCTTGCAATTTAAGCTCTTGTTTTAATTCATTTTGAACATTAGCTGCCAATCCACGGATCGTTTTCACCCAGCCCATTACCGTGCGAATAGCCACAGGTAAACGCTTAGGGCCTAGCACCACCAAGCCCACAAGCATCAATAAAACAAGTTCGGAAAAACCAATATCAAACACGGTTATGCCTGTTCTTTATCTTTTACAGTTTCAGTTTTTTCAGCGGTGTTTGTACCGTCTTTAATTTGAGTAAATTCCGCATCTTTTTTCGGCTCATCATCAGACATCGCTTTTTTAAAGCCTTTTACTGCTGCGCCAAGATCAGATCCCGCATTGCGTAATTTTTTGGTACCGAATACTAATAAAATCACGACTAATAAAATAATCATTTGTGCTGGGGATAAACCAAACATAGAAAAACTCCGTTAGAATTAAATTGAAAATTTGGGCTTGAATATACTCTTTTTATGCATTTGTCTCAAGAGGTAATTTTAAAAGTGCGGTCAAAAAATAATGTTATTTTCAACCGCACTTTAGTCTTATTATTCAGCCAGTTCTGTTTGCTCATGAGACAGGAATTATGAAATAACAAAATCCAGTTCTTTCATGTATCGCTCATAACATTGCAAGATGTCCACGATCAAATCCTCTTCATTTGTAATATTCAAAGGATAACCGTCCAATTGAATATTAGTTGAAACCATTAATGCATGATGAACTTGTGCAGTTTCAGGCTCAGGCTTCTCGAATAAGGTAATTTGGTAAAAAAAATCTTCTGCTAATCCATTTTCAATAGAAAGAACCAGTTGATTATTATCACGACCCAAATGTTGCTGTAAGGTCACATTTAAACCATAGGTACCGATGAGTAACTGGCGCAGCTCTCTCATTGCCAAAAGCGCCGTTGTTTTTAAATGTAAAATGGTATCATCTCGCTTAGGTTCAATCACTAACTGTCTTAAACGGCTACGCCAGTTTGCACCTGTCCACAAATCTGAAACCTTTGTGGAATAATATTGACGTTCAAATCGTAAGCCCTTCAACAAACTCCATGCCATCACAGACATCAACAGAGCAAAGGGTAAAGAGAAAAACAACATCGTTGATTGTAGTATTTCAATACCGCCAAAAAGATAAAGAACAAACGTAACTGCTGACAATAAACCACCCCAAAACATAGATTGCCAACGAGGTGAAACCTGGCTTTTGTCTTCAATTGCGATATTATTAAGCGTATAAATACCAAAGTTAATGGTGACGATAAAAAAGAGTGTGATAATAAATAAAGCTAACGTTTTAGTTAAACCGGAATAGGGCAAATAACTCAAAAAATCAAAAAGAAGTGATCCCACATTATTTACAGCTTGGCCTAATGCCCCCTCAGCAAGATGTTCATTAACCCAAATGGCCCCATTTCCAAATACTGTGAACCATAAAACAAAGAATAAACTTGGCACCATCAATACGCCGAAAATAAACTCCCGTAAAGTTCGTCCGCGAGAAATCCGTGCGATAAAAATCCCAAAGCCTGGCGCCCATGAAAACCACCATGCCCAGTAAAAAACCGTCCAATCCATAAACCAATCTAGATGTTCTACATCATAGGCATAAGCCTTGAAGCCAACTCTAATTAAACCGCTTAAATAGGTACCAATATTTTCCGTAAAAGCCGAAATTAAATATATTGTTGGACCGAATAGCAAAACCAATAGCATAAAGAGAAAGGTAACGCCTAGATTTAGCTCACTAAGAATACGGAATCCGTTGGCAATCCCTTGCAGTGAAATTAAGATAGCAATGATAAAAACACTCACTAAAATAAGGGGAACCAAATACGGTGAGTTATCCAATAAATGCATTGAGTGGAATGCGGCAGCCAACCGAATCGCACTGTAACCTAAGGTTGCGACTACGCCAAATAAGGTGGTACAAATCCCGAGAATATCAATGACATCCCCCACTTTTCCATTAATCTTTTCTTTCAGTAAGGGATAAAAACAAGAGCGTAAAGAAAAGGGTAATTTATAGCGAAATCCGAAATAAGCAATCGTAAGTGCAATTAATCCATAAATAGCCCAAGCACTGATACTCCAATGAAAAATACTAAAAAATAATGCCGTTCGAACTTTCTCATATTCACCTATTGGTGAAAGAAAATGTGAAAGCGGTTCAGCAACACCAAGAAAAACAATGCCAATACCAATTCCAGAGGTGAAGAGTAATGCAATCCAAGAACCTAATTTAAACTCTGGTTCTTCCTCATCACTCCCAAGTTTAATATCGCCGTATCGTCCTAACGCCAAGAAAAGTAAAAAGAATAGAAAAAATGCACTCAGTAAAATATAAAACCAGCTAAATTGAGAGAAAATAAAGGCTTTCGCCGCAGCAAGATAAGATATCGTTTGCTGCGTATCAAATAAAAGGGCTGCAATAATCGCTAAACTAAAACCTAAACTGCCCCAAATAACATTTGCTTTGAAAGTATTTTGTATCTTCATATTTGTTTTAAGATAAAAAGTGCGGTTAAAAATTAAGAGGATTTTCAACCGCACTTTAGTCTTATTATTCAGCC
>NZ_KV801805.1:214020-258507 GCF_001810545.1 Haemophilus sp. HMSC066D02
AGTCTTATTATTCAGCCAGTTCTGTTTGCTCATGTGCCATCAATTCTTGACCCACATCGTCTAGCAAACTTAAGTAACGTTCATAATGTTTCAACATATCGGCAATCAATTCATCTTGGTCCATATATTGCACATCATAACCCACTCGACCATCAAAGAAATAAGTGTATGGCTCATAGGTCATACTATGTTGGATATGTGGCAAGTTATCATCATTAATTAATTGCTCTGACACCTCACGACCGATAGATTTCACCCCGTACATAAAGTCTCGCATCAAATCTTTTTGAATGACTAACTCGACTGCAGGTTCATCTTGATCAAATAACGTGTTAATTTGCACGCTCAAGTCATATTTGCCGATCAACTCTTGACGTAATTCTCGCATAGCCGGTAATACCGTATGTTTAAGGAAACGTAAAATATCTTTTTCTTGCGTTTGGTTCATCATTTGTTCCAAACGTTCTTTCCACTTATCACCTGTCCAGAAAATACTGGTTGGATTAACTTTGGTATCAAAATATTTTTTATCTGCACTCAAGCCTTTCCATAAACTAAAGCACATCAGCAACATCAACATCGCAAAAGGTAATGCTACCAACAAGGTCATTGCCTGCAGGTTTGCCAAACCACCCGATTGCATTAAAACAATCGCGACGACTGACATTAATACACCCCACATCACAGCCTGCCAACGAGGTGCTGCAAGGCTTTTATCGCGTGATGCAATGTTATTTAATACATAAATACCGGAGTCTGCCGAGGTGATAAAGAATAAAGAAATCACCACCAAACTCACTAAACCCGTCACACCAGAAAGCGGTAAATAATCTAAGAATTTAAAGAGTAACGTTTCAGGCGAGGAAATCATTTGCCCTAACGTACCTGCAGCTTCACCATCATTCAACCAAATGGCCGTATTACCAAATACGGTAAACCACAAGATGCCGAACATGCTAGGAATCACCAACACGCCAAAAATAAATTCGCGAATGGTACGTCCTCTCGAGATACGCGCAATAAATAAACCGACAAATGGTGCCCAAGAACACCACCATGCCCAATACAGAATGGTCCAACCGCTAAACCAGCCAGTATGTTCTTGTTCATAAACATAGGTTTTGAAGCTTAATTGGACTAAGTTGCTGAGATAAGTTCCGATATTGTCGCTAAAAGCGGATAATAAATAAAGTGTTGGCCCCGCCACTAAGACGAAAATCAACAAACAGAAAGCTAATGTTAAATTCAGCTCACTTAAGATTTTTACCCCTTTCCCTACACCGGAAATCGCGGAAAATATCGCTAAACTCATTACCACGGCAATTACGACAACTTGCAAGCTGAAGCTATTTTCGCTAATCCAGCCTAATTGATGTAAGCCTGCACCCAATTGTGATGCACCAAAACCTAATGTTGTGATAACACCAAATAAGGTGGCAAGTAACGCCATAATGTCGATAAGATCGCCTAACTTGCCATTAATACGCTCTTTCAATAACGGATAGAAACAAGAACGTAATGCCAAAGGTAATTTGTAACGGAATCCAAAGTAAGCCAATGCCAACGCAATCGTGCCATACACCGCCCAGGCATGAATTCCCCAGTGGAATAAGGTGTGTAACAAGGCTTCTTGTTGCTTATGCTCTGCACTGCCTGTGGTAATATCAGATAAGTAATGCGTCAATGGCTCTGCGACACCAAAGAACATCAACCCTACCCCCATGCCGGCAGCAAATAACATTGCCAACCAAGAGAGAAAACCGAATTCAGGCTCTTCTTCATCATTGCCTAATTTGATATTACCTAGGCTACTGACTGATAAAATGACTAAAAAGCCCAAAAATACTGAGAATGCTAATACGTAAAACCAACTAAAGTTGGCAAAAATGCCCGATTTAGCAGCATTTAATAAAGTTTGTGTTTGTTCAGGTGCGATTAAAATCATCGCGACAAGCAACACCACAAAAAATAACGTTGCACCAATCACTAAAGGATTGAACGACGTTTGCTTTTCCATAAATTTAGATAAAGACAACGCTTCCCCCTTAAAAATTAAGTGAATAAAAATAAAATCAGATTAAATAAAATAAGGTCTTAAGCCCTAAATGGTGAGATGGAACCATCGCAAATGATAGCACGGAGAAGTGCGATTTTGAAGAAAACGCTCAGTAGGATTTGAGTGAATTGTTTCCAAATGCGAAATATATATTATCAAAACATCAATATTTTTTCAAATTAACGAAAATTAAAATACGATAAAGAAAAAGTGCGGTCAGAAAAATCTCTAAATTTCTGACCGCACTTTATTGAATATAGACTAAATTCGTTCTTCGATAATGCCGCCACCCAAGCAGACTTCATCGCGGTAAAACACGGCTGATTGACCTGGTGTGACCGCGGCTTGCGGTTCGTCAAAAATCACTCCAATGCAATCGTCATCAATCGGCTCAACCACACAAGCAATATCCGTTTGACGATAACGAGTTTTCACCGTGCAACGGAACGCTCCACGCACAGGTTCGCGACTCACCCAATGTAGCTGTTTGGCAATTAAGCCTTTGGAAAACAAACGTGGATGATCATGGCCTTGTGCCACAATCAATTCATTATTTTCCACATCTTTATCTACTACATACCAGGCTTCATCACCAGCATTTTTTAAACCACCAATCCCTAGCCCTTTACGCTGCCCTAGTGTGTGGTACATCAAGCCTTCATGGCGACCAATAATCTCGCCATCTACGGTACGGATGTCACCTGGTTGAGCCGGCAAATAACGCGCTAAGAAATCCTTAAACTTACGCTCACCGATAAAACAAATACCGGTAGAGTCTTTTTTCTTCGCGGTAATTAAACCTAAATCTTCTGCAATAGCACGTACAATCGGCTTTTCAATTTCACCAACAGGGAAAAGGCTTTGGCCTACCTGATTTTTACTCAACGTGTAAAGGAAATAGCTTTGGTCTTTATTGCTATCTAAGCCGCGCAATAATTCAGCCTGATCATCAGCCCCACGACGACGCACATAATGGCCGGTAGCAATATAGTTAGCGCCCAAATCTTCCGCTGCATATTCCAAGAAAGCTTTAAATTTAATTTCTTTATTGCACAAAATATCTGGGTTTGGCGTACGACCAGCTTTGTATTCTGTTAAGAAATGTTCAAACACGTTATCCCAATATTCTGCCGCAAAATTGATTTTATGTAGCTTAATACCTAGCTTGTCACATACTGCTTGCGCATCAGCAAGATCCGCTGCGGCTGTACAATAATCGGTATCGTCATCTTCTTCCCAGTTTTTCATAAACAGGCCTTCCACTTGGTAGCCTTGTTGTTGAAGAATAAACGCGGAAACGGAGGAATCTACCCCACCAGACATACCGCAAATGACTTTTTTAGTGGCATTTTGGGCAAGTTGTTCTGCACTCAATGGTGTGAAATGTTGATTATAAGTATTTGAAGTTAACATAAGTCTCCCGTAACTTCGGTTAAGGCGAAGCACATTGGTGATAATGATTGAAACATAGCGGAATGACTTCCGCCCCATAAATTAAGATTATTGCACAAAGTGCGGTTGATTTTGCGTGAATTATTTCACTTCATAAAATTGCGAATCATCGTCTTTCTTCGCAAATTTTTGTTCGTATTCAGCTTTGGCATTTTCATCGCCTGCATCTAATTTTTCTTGTAAAGTGTCGCAAGGTTTATCGCAGTCACAGGCTTTGGCGATACCGAGTGATGAAAGTCCGCCACAGCTGCCCTTTAAGCTTTGTTTTTTAAAGATAAAGCCCACAGACATTAATACAATAATGGCCACAAAAGCGATTAGGGTAAAAAATAATGTTTGCATGATTATTCCTTATTTGCGAGTAACTTTTGGAAGGATGACGACATTTTTGTTTCAAAGCCTTTTTCCGTTTTCATAATTAAATACACTGGAATATTTTCTTTCTCGGCCACTTCAAGTGCTTTATTTTCACCGAGTACAAATAAACCTGTAGATAAGCCATCAGCCGTCATCGAACTTGGTGCAAGCACGGTAATTGAGGCTAAATGATGCTGAATTGGATAACCTGTTTTTGGATCGATTTCATGAGCAAAGCGTTGACCGTTTTCCTCAAAATAAATACGGTAATCGCCTGAGGTCGCCATCGCCATATTATTTAACCCAATCACTTCTTGGACTGCTCTTTCACCCGTATTATTAGGTTTTTCAATAGCGATTTGCCAGGCTTTATTTTCGGCATTTTTACCTTTTGCACGGATTTCTCCGCCAATTTCCACCATATAGTTTTGTACGTGATTGTGCTCTAAGACATCCGCGACTTGATCCACACCAAAACCTTTAGCGATAGATGATAAATCAATATAAACCTGTGGCACCGCTTTACTTAAAGTTGGGGTTTTACCGCTCATATCAAGGTGAATCTTATCAATTCCTACCCAACTTTGACGTTCAGCAAGTTGTTCTGGAGTAGGTTTACGTTCTAGGCGTTTTTCTGGTCCAAAGCCCCATAAATTCACTACTGGCCCTACTGTCACATCCAATGAACCTTCAGTAACCTGATTTAAACGGTTCGCTTCTTGTAGTACTTTGGCAAAGTCAGCAGAGATTTCAATTGGTGTATTCACTTGTGTATTTTGATTAAAGCGACTTAATTCGGAATCCTTAATGTAAGTGGACATTTTCTGATTCACATCTTTTAAAACTACTTCAATCTGTTCATGTGTTTTTTGTGCGTTTTCGCTAACAGAATCATCCTCAATGTAGCGGATATGGTAAGTGGTTCCCATGGTTTTTCCGCTAAGTGAAATAATTTCTGGATCTTTCTTACACGCACTTAATGAACAAGCTAGGACTACAGCAATCAATCCGCTTAGTACTTTTTTCATCTATTCCTTCCTAAATATATGAATTACAGGCAAACCGACTCTTCCATCAGCTTGCCTGTAATCCATCTTAAATATTGACCGCACTTCATCACAAAGTGCGGTCAGTTTTCATGATGTTTTGATTAACTAAAATCAACCACCGAAGTCATCTAATAAGATGTTTTCATCTTCAACACCGAGGTCTTTCAACATTTTGATTACCGCAGCGTTCATCACCGGAGGTCCACACATGTAGTATTCACAATCTTCTGGTGCTTCATGATTTTTCAAGTAGTTTTCATAAAGTACGTTGTGAATAAAGCCGGTGTAACCTGTCCAGTTATCTTCTGGTAACGGATCAGATAATGCCACGTGCCATGTAAAGTTAGGGTTTTCTGCTTGAAGCTGATCAAAATCTTCTACATAGAACATTTCACGTTTAGAGCGTGCACCATACCAGAATGACATTTTACGTTTAGAGTGTAAACGTTTTAATTGGTCAAAGATATGAGAACGCATTGGTGCCATACCCGCACCACCACCGATGAATACCATCTCATTATCGGTTTCTTTCGCGAAGAATTCACCGAATGGACCAGAAATTGTCACTTTATCACCTGGTTTTAATGACCAAATGTAAGAAGACATTTGACCTGGAGGCGCATCAGGTTGACGTGGTGGAGGCGTTGCAATACGCACGTTAAGCATAATGATGCCTTTCTCTTCTGGATATGAAGCCATTGAGTAAGCACGGATAATATGCTCATCCACTTTAGACACATAACGCCATAAATCGTATTTGTCCCAATCTTCGTGGTATTCTTCTGGAATATCAAAATCTTTATAGTAAACCGTATGTGGATCAGCTTCGATTTGGATATAACCACCAGCACGGAAAGGTACTTCTTCGCCTTCAGGAATCGCTAATTTAAGCTCTTTGATGAAGGTTGCTTTGTTATCGTTAGAAATAACTGTACATTCCCATTTTTTCACACCGAAAATTTCTTCTGGAAGTTCAACGTCCATATTGCCTTTTACATTAACTTGGCAAGCTAAACGATAGCCTTCTTTTGCTTCACGTTTATTAATATGAGAAAGCTCGGTTGGTAGAATTTCACCACCGCCACTTTTCACTTTCACAATACATTGGCCACAAGAGCCACCGCCACCACAAGCAGAAGAAACGAAGATACCTTTACTTGCTAACGCACCAAGTAATTTACCGCCAGCAGGTAAAGTGATCGCTTTTTCAGGATCGTCATTAATAGAAATGGTGATATCACCAGAATCCACTAATTTTGATTTAGCGAATAAAATAATCGCAACGAGCACTAAAAGGATAACCGTAAATGCCGCAACACCTAATAATAAAATTGAAGATTCGCTCATTTATGCCTCCTTATAACTGAATTCCAGAGAATGACATAAAGCCAAGCGCCATCAAGCCTGCAGTAATAAAGGTAATCCCTAATCCTTTTAAGCCTGCCGGTACATCGGCATATTTCATTTTTTCGGTTAAGCCTGCAAGCGCAACGATTGCTAACATCCAACCAAGCCCCGCACCTACACCATAAACTGCAGATTCTGCAAAAGTGTATTCACGTTGTACCGCAAAAGATACACCACCAAAGATCGCACAGTTTACGGCGATAAGTGGAAGGAAGATACCTAATGCGTTATAAAGTGCTGGGAAGAATTTATCTAAAGTCATTTCAAGTAATTGAACAAGACCCGCAATAATCCCGATAAAGGTAATGAAGTTTAAAAACTCAAGGCTTACACCTTCTACCAATGCGCCATCTTTTAATACATGTTCATACACAAATTGGTTCGCAGGTACCGCAATACCAAGTACTACTGTTACCGCAACACCAAGGCCAAATGCCGTAGAAACTTTCTTAGAAACCGCAAGGAAAGTACACATCCCTAAGAAGAAAGAGAGCGCCATGTTTTCAATGAAGATCGCCTTCACGAATAGGCTAATATAATGTTCCATTGATTATTTCTCCTGTTGCTCAGGTTTCCACGTTCTTAAGCCCCAAATAACGAAGCCGATAATAAAGAACGCACTTGGTGCAAGAAGGAATAAACCGTTTGGTTGATACCAACCGCCGTCTTGAATAGTTTGGAATACAGGGAAACCAAACAAACGACCAGAACCGATTAGTTCACGTAATGTGGCGACAATTAATAAGATCGCACCATAACCTAAACCGTTACCGATACCGTCAACAAAGCTTTCTAACGGTGGTGATTTCATCGCAAACGCTTCTGCACGGCCCATTACGATACAGTTTGTAATGATAAGACCGACGAATACAGAGAGCTGTTTAGATAAACCATAAGCATAAGCTTTTAATACTTGGTCAACCAAGATTACTAAAGACGCGATAATCGCCAGTTGCACAATGATACGGATACTATTTGGAATATAGTTACGAATCAATGAAATAAACAAACTGGAAAAACCGGTTACCAAACTTACCGCAATCGCCATAACGATCGCGGTTTGTAATTGGGTTGTTACCGCTAATGCAGAACAGATACCCAAAATTTGCAAGGCAATCGGGTTATTTTTAGCAATAGGATCTAATAAAAGACCTTTTAAATTTACTTTTGCATCAGCCATTATTTGATTTCTCCTGCTTTAAATTTCGCTAAGAATGGACCAAAGCCATTTTGGCTGAACCAATAATCAAATGAACCTTGAACACCGTTACTGGTTAAAGTTGCACCTGATAAACCATCTACACCGTGCTCTTTATCTGCAGCAGAACTACCTTTGTAGATTTTGAATTTTTGGTTACCTTGTTCATCGAATAATTTTTTATCGACAAACTGTGCTTGCCAACGAGGGTTCGCAATTTCGCCCCCAAGACCGGCTGTTTCACCTTGATCATAGTAAGTAATACCTTTGATAGTATTCGCATCTGGTGCAACAGAAACAAAACCATACATGGTTGACCATAAACCACGACCATACATTGGTAATACAACTTGGGTTACATTGCCTTGCTCATCTTTTACAAGATAAACACGTGCTTGATTTGCACGAACTTTAATCCCTGCTTTATCTGCTTCAGCTGGAATTGCTTGGCTTTTAGCTGGATCTTTAACGGCATCTTTAGGTTCAAATTTATTAATTTCTTCTGCTGAAGCTTGAACGTAATCACCACTTTGCAAATCAACTAAACGCGGTTCAATAAATTTGCTGTAAGTGTCTTTAATTACTGATGCATTATCTTCTTTCATTAAGCCAGCAACAGTTAAAATGTTACGTTGAACGTCGAGTGCTTTTTGTTCATCTTGTTTGGATTTTAATGCTACTGCAGCACCAGAAACCACGATAGAACACACTAAACTTAGCAACACAACAACGGTAACTGTACCGCTAACGCTATCTTTATTAAATTTAGCCATTTGTTCTTGCTCTCCGACGTTTGATATTTGCTTGAACCACGATGTAGTCGAAAATTGGTGCAAATAAGTTTGCAAATAAAATCGCTAACATCATCCCTTCTGGATAAGCTGGGTTCACTGTACGAATTAATACCGCCATCACGCCAATTAACGCACCGTACCACCATTTACCTGTGTTGGTGAATGAAGCTGACACAGGGTCGGTTGCCATGAAGATCATACCAAGTGCAAAACCACCTAATACAAAGTGCCAATGCCAAGGCATTGAGAACATTTGGTTAGAATCAGAACCGATTAAGTTGAATAAGGTTGCTGTACCAATCATACCGATCATGACACCAGCCATAATGCGCCAAGAAGCAATACGGGTGAATACAATTAACGCACCACCGATTAATAACGCAAGCGTTGAAACCTCACCCATTGAACCAGGAATATTACCGATGAATGCATCCATCCAAGTAATAGGTTGACCGGTTACAGTGTGTTGTAATGCTGCTTGACCACCTTGAGACCATTGTGAAAGTGCGGTTGCACCAGAGAAACCATCTGCAGCGATCCATACTAAGTCACCAGAAATTTGAGCCGGATAAGCGAAGAATAAGAATGCACGACCAGCAAGCGCAGGGTTCATAAAGTTACGACCTACACCACCGAAGATTTCTTTCGCTACCACGATACCAAAACTGATACCAAGTGCAGCTTGCCATAATGGCAATGTTGGTGGAACGATTAACGCAAATAAAATGGTTGAAACGAACATCCCTTCATTTACTTCATGACCACGCACCACTGAGAACAATAATTCCCAAATTGTACAAACGGTGAATACCACTAAGTAAATTGGTAAGAAGAAGATCGCCCCTAATGCCATTTTTGAACCCCAAGTTGCATTATTGGTTAAATCTAAACCTAATGAACTTGCAAGTGCATAGTGCCAATCGTTAGCAATTAATTGATCTAAATTGCCTAATTGATTTAAGGCAGGGATCGCTTGGTTACCCACATTGTACATCCCGTAGAAAATCGCTGGGAACAACGCAAGAAAAACCGTAATCATCATACGTTTTGAGTCTAACGCATCACGAACGTGTGTGTTTTTGTGCGTTACCGTACCTGGTGTATAAAGCAAGGTATAAATCGATTCAAAGACCGGATAAAGCTTGCTGTATTTACCACCTGGCAAAAACGCGGGTTCCATTTTTTCAAAAAGATTTTTTAAACCCATTTTTAACCTTCCTTCTCAATCTTATCTAATACTTGACGCAAGATTGAACCGTATTCATATTTGCCCGGACAAACGAAAGAACATAATGCTAAGTCTTCTTCATCTAATTCAAGACAACCTAACGCTTGTGCACCATCGGTATCGCCCACTATTAAATCACGTAATAATAATGTCGGTAAAATATCCAACGGCATCACGCGCTCATAGCTACCGATTGGTACCATTGCACGCTCACCACCATTTTCTGCTGTAGTGAAGTTGAATAATTTTTTACCAAAGTGACCTAATACGGTACGGGTAATCGAATATTTGTTCGATTGTGGTGTGATCCAACCTAAGAACTCTTTCTCATTACCTTCCGCAATCACAGAAACTTGTAATGCATAACGACCTAAATAGTCATGAGCATCTTTTGCCGTTTGACCACAAAGTACTGAACCAGAAATCACACGGTTATTACCGTCTTTTAACTCACCAGCTGTTAATTGAGAAAGGTTTGCACCGATAACGGTACGAACTAAACGAGGCTCTTTCACTTGCGGACCCGCAAGAGAAATAATGCGTTCTACATAAAGTTCGCCCGTAGTGAATAATTTACCTACAGCAATCACATCTTGGTAATTGATGTGCCATACGGTTTTGTTCACACCAACCGGATCGATAAAGTGGATATGTGTACCCACTAAGCCAGCAGGATGAACACCACCAAAATCATGTACTTTTAAGTTAGCTAAATCCACGGTTGGGATATTGCTATCACCCGCTTTACATAGATTTAATGGTTTATTTTGGAATAGACGACTTAATACAGTTAAACCGTCAATAAAATCTTGCCAATGCTCTTTTAACACCGCCTCTGGATTTGCCGCCAAAGGATTGGTATCCATCGCATTTACAAACAGAGAAGAAGGTTCTGCATCTACGGCAGGCACTTTGCTGAATGGACGAGTGCGGAACGCTGTCCACAAACCGGATTCAACGAGGTTTTGTTTAACTTGTTCAGAAGAAAGCGTATTGAGCTCACCTGCGTTATATTTAGCGAAAGTAACTTGATCGTTACCTTGCACATCAATGACCACAGATTGTAATACACGTTTTTCGCCACGATTAATTACAGTGATAGTACCACTCGCAGGGGCTGTGAAAACCACTCCCGGGTTTTTCTTGTCTTCAAAAAGCACTTGGCCTTTTTTCACGACATCGCCTTCGCGTACCTTCATAGAAGGACGCATACCCACATACTCTTCACCAAGAATCGCAACCTGATTCACAGCGTTACCGCTATGGATTACTTGTGCTGGTTTTCCTGCAATAGGAAGGTCCAAGCCTTTTTTGATTGTAATCATACTGTTTGCACTACTTTTCTAGGTTAAAAACACGATTGCAATCAAAGCCTATGCCTTAAGAGCAATCTCGCGATTGAGCGTGACAGAAAACACTTTGAGATCAAAGCATTATTAACTGACACATAAATTTAAAAACTCAAATCTGTTTAATTTCTCGACGAGTAAGGAATTACTCACACATCCAGAAATTGAAATTCGAAAATTAAAAGCGCCTTATTTTATCGGAAAATGGGCTTTTATTCCACTTCCCCCCCCGTTTTTTGTGAAATATTTGTGAACTTTTTAGACAGATATTTATCTGGAGTAAAAATAAATCTCCATCAAAATAAAAAGAGAGAATGCTTATCGCCTTCTCTCTTCTTATGAAAATCTAATATAGGGAACGTAAGGGAATACTTACTGTCCAACACCAAGACAATTTGGTGATTTTGGAAATGCTTCACCTAGGCTCTCCCATTCGCTTCTTGTATAAAGATGAAGCGCTAATGCGTGAATGCCATTTTTCAAATCATCAGCAAAAAGTTGGTAAAGTTTTTGGTGGCGTTGCACCTTGCGCATACCTTCAAAAGCATTACTGACAATCACTAATTTAAAATGAGAATCGGCCCCTCGACCGGAACTGTGCATATGGCTTTCATTTTCTACAGTGGCAAAGTGCGGTTGAAATTCGGCTTGAATTCTCTCTAATAATTCTTGCTGTTTTGACATAAATAAACTCCCTAACTTTTTGCTATACATTCAGCGTTAAGTTTGTAAGAATAACACAAATTAACCTAATTCAATGAGGAAATTATGAAAGTAACAAACAAAATCAAAGCATTATCAACAATGACGTTGGCTGCTGCAACATTATTTTTAGCGGGTTGCCAAGCACAATCCAATACCTTAACTTTTGCGCCTCAATCACCGACTGCATCAATGAATATTAACCAATCAGCAGTGGTAACAGTAAATACTCGTGATTCTCGTCCACAACAAGAAATTGCAACTTATACTAAATCAGGTGAGCTTATTAAATTAAACGCATCACCAAGCGTTACTCAACTTTTCCAACAGGTGATGCAACAAAATTTAGTCAGCAAAGGTTTCCGTATTGGACAAGCGAATAATGCGAATGCCGGCGTAACTGTTGATGTAAAAGAATTCAACGCTAAAGTAGAGCAAGGTAATTTACGTTATACCTTGAACAGCAAAATTCAAGCAGTTGTTTATGTACAAGGTCCACGCGGACAATACAACAAAACCTTTAATGCAACCCGTTCACAGTCTGGCGCATTTAATGCGAGCAATGATGAAATTCAAAAAGTGTTAGGCGAAACCTTCAAAGATATTGTTAATAATATTTATCAAGATCAAGAAGTTACTAACGCAATTAATCAATATACCAATTAATTAAAAAGTGCCGTGTCCTTTTCAATAATCACTTGACGAATACGCCTTTCAAGCGTAACATTCGACCGATTTTTTAACGAGAAGGACACACACTTTGGACAGTCATAGTCGATACCGAATATCGCTCTAGACTCTCGCCTCTTATCAGCGAGAGCTCGCTGGTAATCAATTTACCTTTCTTCGGCATCTTTTATCGAACGAAACCCATTTTAAACATACAAAAATTTGACCGCACTTTTCTCTAGTGCCAATTTCGTTTGATCTTTTTTTGTTCACAGTTGGATCTTCATAATCCCAAAAGGAGTATGACCAATGATTAACGCTTTTGCCATTAACGATTCCCGCTTGCTTCGTATTGATGACGAACCAGCCGATCTCAGCTCTGCCATTTGGTTAGATTTGCTGGAACCGACAGGGGAAGAACGTGAAATGTTGCAAGAAGGCTTAGGACAAAGTCTCGCCTCATTCCTCGAATTGGAAGACATCGAAGCATCTGCGCGTTTCTTTGAAGACGAAGACGGCTTGCACTTGCACTCATTCTTCTATTGCGAAGACGAAGAAAACTACGCGGACCTCGCAAGCGTGGCGTTTACTATTCGTGATGGCCGACTATTTACCCTGCGTGATCGTGAATTACCGGCATTCCGTTTATATCGTATGCGTTCTCGTAGCCAGCGCTTATTCGAATGTAATGCGTATGAAGTCTTACTCGACTTATTTGAAACCAAAATTGAGCAATTGGCTGATGTTATCGAAAACGTTTATGCGGATTTAGAAAAATTAAGTCGTGTAATTCTAAACGGTACGCAAGATGAAGCTTTCGATGAAGCCTTAAATACCCTAACCGAACAAGAAGATACCAGTTCTAAAGTGCGTTTGTGTTTGATGGATACACAACGTGCATTGGGTTTCTTGGTACGTAAAACTCGCTTACCTCCAAACCAGTTAGAACAAGCACGAGAAATCTTACGAGATATTGAATCCTTGCAACCGCATAATGAGTCTTTGTTCCAAAAAGTAAACTTTTTAATGCAGGCGGCAATGGGTTACATTAATATCGAGCAGAATAAAATCATGAAATTCTTCTCGGTGGTATCGGTTATGTTTCTACCAGCAACACTTGTCGCCTCCACTTACGGGATGAACTTTGAATTTATGCCGGAGCTCCATTTTAAATATGGTTACCCAATGGCTATTGGATTAATGATTGGTGCGGCGCTTACGCCTTATATCTATTTCAAACGGAAAGGTTGGTTATAATGGAAATTTCCCAAACTGCGTTATTTTTAGGATCGATTATCGATCTGTATTGTTTAGTGTTAATTTTACGCGTATGGCTACCATTAGCGAATGTAGATTACTACAATCCTATTTCTCAATTTACACTGAAATTTACCCAACCGGTTATTGCACCATTGCGTAAAGTTTTTCCTACGGTGAAAAAAGTGGAAACCGCTGCACTGGTTTTAGTCTTCTTGCTTTGCGGATTAAAATCGATTCTCTTTGGCGGATTAAATCTCAATTTCTTCTTACTATTGGGCATACTAGGACTAATTAAAAATATCGGTGTGGCCATTTTCTATGTGTTAATCGCCGGTGCAATTTTAAGTTGGTTTAATCGTGGCAATAATCCTGCATTCTATGCGTTATATCAACTGACCGAACCATTATTGAAACCCATTAAACGCATTTTACCAACTGTGGGCATGATTGATTTTTCACCGATGGTTATCGCTATTATCCTGTTATTTTTAAATAATCTCTTTTACGATTACTTTAACCTTTTATGGGCAATTGCTGCGTAAAGTGCGGTTAAAAATAACATTATTTTTTCGGGCTGGATTTTCCAGCCCTTATTGTAAATATGGTAAGTAAATTTAGTTATGTCAGCAATCGAACAAACATCTGAAGGACTACGCCTTAAAATTATTCTGCAACCCAAAGCCAGTAAAGATCAAATTGTGGGATTGCATGATGATGAACTCAAGATCACGATCACGGCTCCACCTGTTGATGGTCAAGCCAATGCTCACTTGCTGAAATTTTTGAGTAAAACATTCAAAGTGCCTAAGAGCTCAATAGTTCTTGAAAAAGGTGAATTAAACCGACATAAACAAGTTTGGATTCCTTCGCCTAAATTAATTCCATCTGAAATTCAAAATCTCTTATAAAATCAGCAAAAAAATCACCGCACTTTCTACCAATTTTCCCTGTTTTACGCTATCCTATATCACATTTTACAAATCAAAACATGCCGCAAAGTGCGGTCAAAATTTAAGGTGATTTTCTATGCAACAACATTACCGTCCCGATTTGATTGAACCTGCAGTTCAACAATATTGGGCTGAAAACAAAGTCTTCAAAGCCATCAAAGATACGTCTAAAGAAAAATATTACTGCCTTTCTATGTTCCCTTACCCATCTGGTCGTTTACACATGGGCCATGTGCGTAACTACACTATCGGTGATGTGGTTTCTCGTTATCAACGTATGAACGGTAAAAATGTGTTGCAACCGATTGGTTGGGATGCATTTGGTTTACCGGCTGAAGGTGCTGCAATTAAAAATAAAACTGCACCCGCGAAATGGACTTACGAAAATATCGAATACATGAAAAACCAGCTCAAAATGTTGGGCTTTGGTTATGACTGGGATCGCGAAATTGCAACCTGCCGTCCAGAATACTACAAATGGGAACAATGGTTCTTCACTGAGCTTTACAAAAAAGGCTTAGTTTACAAAAAAACCTCAACCGTAAACTGGTGTCCGAACGATGAAACCGTATTAGCTAATGAACAGGTTCACGAAGGTTGCTGCTGGCGTTGTGATACGCCGGTAGAACAAAAAGAGATCCCACAGTGGTTCATTAAAATCACCGACTATGCAGAACAATTATTAGGTGGATTAGACCAACTGCCACAATGGCCAGACATGGTAAAAACCATGCAACGCAACTGGATCGGCCGTTCTGAAGGGGTAGAAATTACTTTTGATGTGGCAGATACCGCAGAAAAAGTCGCGGTTTATACAACCCGCCCTGATACCTTCTATGGTGTAAGTTATTTAGGCATCGCGGCAGCGCACCCATTAGCAGAATTAGCAGCAGAAAAAAATCCTCAATTGGCTGAGTTCATCCGTGAAGCGAAAAATGCCAAAGTAGCAGAAGCAGATCTTGCCACTATGGAGAAAAAAGGGATGGCAACCGGCTTATTCGCTATTCATCCATTAACGGGTGAAAAATTACCGATTTGGGTCGCTAACTTTGTGTTAATGCACTACGGTACCGGTGCGGTAATGGCGGTTCCGGCACATGACCAACGTGACTTTGAATTTGCGCAAAAATATGATTTGCCAATTAAACAAGTAATCGCACCGCTTGCAGGTGAAGAAATTGATTTAACCAAACAAGCTTTCGTTGAGCATGGTAAATTAGTGAACTCTGCTGAGTTTGATGGTTTAGATTTTGATGGCGCATTCAACGGTATCGCGGACAAATTAGAAAAATTAGGCGTGGGCAAACGCCAAGTTAACTATCGTTTACGTGACTGGGGCGTTTCTCGTCAACGTTATTGGGGCGCACCAATTCCAATGCTCACCTTAGCAAACGGTGAAACCGTACCGGCACCAATCGAAGATTTACCGATTATTCTGCCGGAAGATGTGGTCATGGATGGTGTGAAAAGTCCAATTAAAGCAGATCCAAACTGGGCAAAAACTACTTTCAACGGTGAACCTGCGTTAAAAGAAACCGATACTTTTGATACCTTTATGGAATCCTCTTGGTACTACGCTCGCTATACTTCACCAAGCTATGCTGAAGGCATGTTGGATAAAGATGAAGCTAATTACTGGTTACCAGTGGATCAATATATCGGTGGTATCGAGCACGCGACAATGCACTTGCTCTACTTCCGTTTCTTCCATAAATTATTGCGTGATGCAGGTTTCGTAACGAGTGATGAACCAGCACAAAAATTATTATGCCAAGGTATGGTGTTAGCTGATGCGTTCTACTACACCAGTCCAACCAATGAGCGTATTTGGGTGAGCCCAACGCAAGTGACTCTTGAACGTGATGAAAAAGGTCGTATTATCAAAGCAACTGATCCGGAAGGCCGTGAATTGGTGCATACTGGTATGACCAAAATGTCGAAATCCAAAAACAACGGTATCGACCCACAAGAGATGGTAGAAAAATACGGTGCCGATACTGTGCGTCTTTTCATGATGTTCGCGTCTCCTGCAGAAATGACACTTGAATGGCAAGAATCTGGTGTAGAAGGTGCAAAACGTTTCTTAGGTCGTGTATGGAATTTAGTGTATGAATACAGCCAAAATCCTGCAAAAACTGCTTTAGATGTGACCGCACTTTCTGCAGACCAAAAAGCACTTCGCCGTGATGTGCATAAAACAATCGCGAAAGTGAGTGATGACATTGGTCGCCGTCAGACTTTCAATACCGCTATCGCGGCAGTGATGGAATTAATGAATAAATTAACTCGTGCACCATTAGAAAGTGAACAAGATCGCGCTGTTATGGCAGAAGCATTAAGCGCAGTCGTGCGTATGCTTTACCCAATCACTCCGCACATCTGCTTTGAGTTATGGAAAGCTTTAGGCAACGAAAGCAACATCGACCATGCAGAATGGGTGAAAGCTGACGAAGCAGCGATGGTAGAAGATGAAAAACTTATCGTGGTGCAAGTCAACGGTAAAGTACGCGGTAAAGTCACTGTTGCAGCTGATGCGGATGAAGAAACCGTGAAAACGGTTGCATTTGCAGATGAAAATGTGAAGAAATTTACTGACAATACACAAATCGTGAAAGTGATTTATGTACCAGGTAAATTGTTAAACGTGGTGGTTAAACCGCAATAATCCATAAAATAACCGCATTTTATTCCAAGCGTTGCATAAACGGCTCTTAAACAAAATAAAGTGCGGTGAATTTTACAGGTAATTTTTATGATGAAATCAATCAAAACGATCTGTTTAGTTGGGGCAACAGCCTTTTTAACTGCTTGTGGTTGGCACTTCGATAATGGTGCGGCTGTTCCTGCAGAATTAAAAACAATGGCCCTTGAAAGCAGCGACCCATACAGTGAAATGTCAATGGCAATGCGTAAACAACTGCTTAGCAACAACGTAAACCTTGTTCCAGCAACACAAGGTGTGCCAGTATTGCGTTTAAATAAACTGACTTCAAGCGATAAAGTGGCGTCAGTCTTTAAACAAGGCCGTGAAGCAGAAAAAGTATTGACCCTTGATGTTGAAGCAAGTGTACGCTTGGCTAACGGAGAAACCTATCCAATCTCTGCAGAAATCAACCGCACTTTCTTTGATAACTCACGTGCTGCATTAGCAAAATCAGCTGAACGTGATGTGATTTGGAATGATATGCGTGAACAAGCGGCTCGCCAATTAATTAATAAAATGGCCGCCTTGCAACATCAAGTTCAAGGAAAATAATGAATCGCATTTTTCCTGAGCAACTAGCCTCTAACCTGAACAGCCATTTAGCGAAAGTCTATTTTTTGGTTGGGACAGATCCCCTGTTGCTCAGTGAAAGTGAAGATCTCATTCATCAAGCCGCCCTTCTTCAAGGTTTCGATGAAAAAAATCAAATCACCATAGATACTAATACTGACTGGTCTGCATTAATTGAGACCAGCCAATCTATGGGGCTCTTCTTTAATAAGCAAATTTTCATTCTTAATTTACCCGAAAATTTAACTGCACTTTTGCAGAAAAACCTTCAGCAATTTATCAGTGGATTAAATGAAGATAGCTTGCTTGTGCTCGCCTTGCCTAAATTGTCTAAAGTAGCCGAAAAACAAGAGTGGTTTATTCAGGCAAATCAACTTGATCCGCAATCTGTGATCGTGAACTGCCAAACGCCGAGTTCAGAACAACTTTCTCGTTGGGTGAAGCATCGTACAAAAAACATGGGATTATCAGCTGATGAGGAAGCCATTCAACTACTTTGTTACAGCTATGAAAATAATCTACTGGCATTAAAACAAGCATTACAGCTTTTAGATTTGCTTTATCCTGATCACAAACTCACGTATAACCGCGTAAAATCAGTCGTAGAGCAATCTTCTGTCTTTACCCCTTTCCAATGGATTGATGCTTTGTTATCAGGCAAGACAAATCGCTCAAAGCGAATTTTGCGAGGTTTACAAGCTGAAGATGTGCAGCCTGTTATTTTATTGCGTACTTTACAACGTGAACTGCTCACCTTGTTAGAATTAACAAAACCACAGCTGCGTAATCCCTCTCTTAACACGAGTTTGCCAACACAGACACTCAAAGCGGATTTTGACCGTCTCAAAATTTGGCAGAATCGTCGTCACCTTTATATGGCAGCGATACAACGACTCACCTATCAAAAGCTCTTTGAAATATTGCAAGAACTGGCAGATATTGAGCGCACAACCAAGCAAGAATATGGTCAAGACGTGTGGGTAAAATTGGCAGACTTATCGGTTAAATTTTGCTTATAAAAAAATCTCGGTGTTAACCGAGATTTTTTATTATTGCGCAATTTTTAAATCTTGATACAGATAATTTCGATAGCTATTTACTAAATCCATATCCACTGCATCTTCGAGCTTACCTTGGCTTAAGTGACGCATAGCGATATTCGCTCGCATAAAGTCATCGTTCGGTGATAAACCTGCCACATCAAGTAATACGCCACCAACAAAGGCTAAATCTAAGAAATCTTGCTGTTGAACAAAGTCAGTCTTACGATTAGTTCTAACCACAAATTGAGTCACATAATCTGGATTCGCAAAGTTACCTTTTTTCGGTGGAAGCTGATTATCAAAAGCAACCTGATGATCACCGAAATAACCGAATACATAAGGTGTTTCACGTGATTTTAAATAATCATTTAAACCTTCGATCGCCTCATTAAGGCTAGCAATGCGATCAATATAATCATTTAAGCAAGAAATCGCTTTTCCCCCTAAACGCTTACTCGCCAAATTAAAATGATTTGGCATGTTCGTGTTGTAAGGGCCATGCTCTTTCATGGTTAGCACATAGACAAACATGGGCTGTTTCACATTTTCCAATGATGGATGCTGTTTCTGCAGAATCAGTTTGGTGTAATACATCATCTCTTCACTGCTAATATGCCAAAGATTTTTGCTGATTGATGCGGGATAGCCTAAATCTTGTGGTTGTAACATCAAGTCAAAACCAAAGTGCTCATAGGCAGGTTTTGCGTTGTAGTTACCTTTCGTAAAAGGCGATAATGCCACACAAAAATAGCCTTGCTCACGAAGATTTTTAATAAAACCCGTCTGTAAGTGTGGCACAACCGAATAAAACACCCCACTTGCTAAAGCACCAAAATCGGTTGAAGGCACCCCTGCAAGGAAAGCAAATTCAGATTTCCACGTTGCGCCACCCAGCGTATGTACACGCAATGGACTTACAAATGCGGTATCTTCCTGCTTATTAAACATTGAAAATGGCGGGATGGTTTCTGCATCAAAATCAAATTGATGGGGATTCAAGGTTGATTCTTGTAAACACACCACAATGTCAGGCTTTTCTGCACTTTCAGTTTTGCTCTCTGCCTTTTCACTTAAAAGTGCGGTCAGTTTTTCTTTAAATTTTTGGCTATCGCCTTCAAATTCTGGCACTTTAAAGAATACGCCACGACAAGACATTGGCAGGTTTAAGAAAACATCTCGACCATCATCCGGCAATGAATCTAGCCAGACTTTTGTCGCATCCGGATCTTTAGAATAATACCACATTAAACCAAAGCTTGTTGCTGCGAGTATTGCTGCAAATACGCGAAATCCAACAGATGCAGTTTCAACATCTGACCAGCCAAAGATAGCATACCCCAACAGACCTAATAGCCCCAACACGCCGAAAATGGCCCCTTTATAATGTAAGAGGGTTTCCCAATTTCGCCAGTCTGTTACAAGCCAAAAATCTGAAATGAGTAAAGGTTGTTTGTAGTAATGAATTTTCATTCGATGGAATAGCATCAACACCACAAAAAGTACGGACGCAAAATTCAATCCGCGTTGCCATTGACCGGTTATCGCAAACATTGAACTAAACAATAAGACGAATAATGCAATCGCAAAAAAATATGTCCAACGATAATGCGAATTGACGATAAAAATCACCGTCGCAATAAAAAATAAACTCAGAAAAATACTTGGAATCATAATAAATAAATTTGATTAAATGTTATTTGACACTTTCAGCCACTAAACGCTGAATCAGCTTTAAATTGGCTGGTGGGAATTGCCCTGCATCAAGCTCACTTTGTTCAAGCCAAAAACCTTCCTGACCTTCTCGACCAAACGGCTCGCCAATCCATTCAGTGACCAGATAAAAACTAAAATCTAAAATTTTGGTTGGATATTCAAATTGAAAACGTTCGTACAGCTCAGCATTTAAAATGTGAATGCCAATCTCTTCTTCCAATTCTCTTTTTAAAGCTTCTTCAGGTGTTTCACCTGCATCAACTTTGCCACCTGGAAATTCTAATGCTTGCGCAAAATCTTGCCCTTCTAAACGCTGGGTCAAATATAGCTGCCCAAATTCATTACGAATAATCCCTGCCGCAACTTGAATGATAGGCTTACTCATCGTTTTTCCTTATCTCGAAAGTAGAAAGAGCGGTCATTTTTAGCGGTGTTTTAAACACGCAAAAATTTAACCGCTCTTTACCTTAACTAAGCATATCGGGCTTTACTGCCGTGACAATGCTTGTATTTTTTACCTGACCCACAAGGACAAGGTTCATTACGTCCAATATGACGATCAGAATAGTCCTCGCTTTGAGCTTGCTCTGTATTTTCATCTACAGGTTGATGAGTTAATGCTTCACGTTCAGCCATTTCTTGACGTGCACGTTCCGCTTCTTCAATCTCTTCCTGTGTACGGACTTTCACGCGAGTAAGTGTCGTAATCACATGATGTTTTAAAGAATCCAACATTTCAGTAAACATACGGAAAGATTCTTTTTTGTACTCTTGTTTTGGATCTTTTTGCGCATAACCACGTAAATGGATACCTTGACGTAAATAATCCATTGCCGCCAAGTGCTCCTTCCAAAGCTCATCAAGAGTTTGTAACATCACACCTTTTTCGAAATGACGCATGGTTTCTTCACCCGCAAGCGCTTCTTTCGCTTTGTATTCATCTTCGGCTTCTTGAATAATGCGCTCACGCAAGTTTTCTTCATGAAGATTGTTATTTTCTTCTAACCAATGTTCAATTGGTAACTCAAGACCAAACTCTTGCGCTAAACGCTCTTCTAAGCCTTTAATATCCCATTGTTCTTCCAATGATTGTGGCGGAATATATTGGTCAATCACATCATTAAATACATCGCTGCGAATTGCTTTGATAGTCTCTGAAATATCATCGTTATCGAGCAAGTAATTACGTTGTTCGTAAATTGCATGACGTTGGTCGTTAGCCACATCATCATATTCAAGCAAGTTTTTACGACCATCAAAGTGGAAGGCTTCTACTTTCGCTTGCGCCGATGCAATCACTTTAGCGAGAAGTTTAGACTCCATCGCTTCACCTGGTTGGGTGAAGGCTTTACGCATCATATTTAATTTACCTTCATTCAGATAAATACGCATTAAGCCATCTTCCAAAGAAAGGTAGAAACGTGAAGAACCTGGGTCACCTTGACGACCTGAACGACCACGCAACTGGTTATCAATACGGCGTGATTCATGACGTTCTGTCCCGATAATGTGTAAGCCACCAGCTTGCATCACGATCTCGTGATTTTTCTCCCACTCAGCTTTAAGTGCCTCAATTTGCTCTGGAGTTGGGTTCTCTAATTTTGCCGCTTTTGCTTTCCAGTTACCACCGAGGATAATATCGGTACCACGACCCGCCATGTTAGTTGCAATGGTTACTGCACCTGGCGCCCCTGCTTCCGCAACAATTTCCGCTTCTTGTGCGTGGAATTTTGCATTCAATACGTTGTGTTTGATACCCGCTTTATCTAACGCTTGAGAAAGCATTTCAGATTTTTCAACTGATACGGTACCGACAAGAACTGGTTGATTGCGAGCGACACAGTCTTTGATATCTTCAATAATTGCATTGAATTTGTATTCTTCATTCTCAAACATGACGTCCGTACGATCATCACGAATCATTGGACGATTGGTTGGGATAACGACAGTTTCCAAACCATAAATTTGTTGGAATTCAAAGGCTTCGGTATCTGCTGTACCAGTCATACCCGCTAATTTGTCATAAAGACGGAAGTAGTTTTGGTAAGAAATCGACGCAACAGTTTGGTTTTCACTCTTAATTTCTACGCCTTCTTTTGCTTCGATTGCTTGGTGTAAACCATCAGACCAACGACGACCCGCCATAGTACGACCAGTATGTTCATCGACGATCACGATCTCACCATCTTTCACGATATAGTCTACATCGCGCTCAAATAAAGTATTCGCACGTAACGCTGCCATAACATGGTGTAGCAATACAATGCGCGCTGGTGAATAAAGAGAATCACCTTCTGGCATTAAACCTTGTTCAATTAACCAATTTTCAACTTTTTCTTGACCACGTTCAGTCAAATACGCTTGTTTGGTTTTAAGATCTAAGGTGTAGTCGCCTTCACCGGTATATTCTTCCGTATCTTCTTTTTCTTGCTTAATTAAATTCGGAATTAGTTTATTTACCGCAATATAAAGTTCAGAGCTGTCTTCTGCTTGGCCTGAAATAATCAATGGTGTACGCGCTTCATCGATTAAAATTGAGTCAACTTCATCCACTAAGGCATAGCCTAAATGACGTTGGAAACGCTCTTCTTTGGAATGGGCTAAGTTATCACGAAGGTAATCGAAACCTAACTCGCTGTTTGTCGCGTATGTAATATCTGCCGCATAAGCTTCACGTTTTGCTTCAGGCGGTAAACCAGGGATATTCACACCAACAGTCATCCCCAAGAATTCAAATAATGGGCGGTTAGTTTCCGCGTCACGACGTGCTAAGTAATCATTCACAGTCACAACGTGCACGCCTTTACCTTCCAACGCCATCAAATAGCAAGGCAAGGTTGCGGTTAAGGTTTTACCTTCACCTGTACGCATCTCTGCGATACAACGATTGGTGAGCACCATACCACCAATTAATTGCACATCGAAATGGCGCATACCGAGTACACGTTTACCCGCTTCACGCACGGTAGCAAAAGCTTCAGGTAAAAGTTGTTGTAAAGTTTCACCATTAGCTAAACGACTACGGAATTCTTCTGTTTTTGCTCTTAATTCATCATCACTTAATGCTTCAAAAGCCGGCTCCATTTTGTTGATTTTCGCAACTTGTTTTCTTAATCTGCGTAAAATACGTTCGTTACGGCTGCCAAAAATTTTTGTTAAAAAACTCATAATTTCTCTTTCAAATAAAAAATAAAAAGGATCATCCGATTAAAAAATCGGCTCGTTCAAAGATAAAAGAAAATTAAATGATGGCTGGGCCGGCACGAATAGGGGCAAAAACAGGGAATTCTGCCGCAATAAAGTGCGGTTGAATTTTTTCGTGTTTTTGATTGGAATGGGTTTTGTGATTTGTTTGCTGAGGTTGAACCTGCAATGCTTGACGAATTTCACGCACCGCAATCAACATATGTTGTTCAGATGATGTTTGATAATTTTCGCCACTCATATTGGATGAAGGCTGAGCCTCCAATCCCTGAGCAACAGGTAAAGCAAAAATCGCAATCATGCTTAACAGCAACTGCGACCAGAAATTTGTTTTACCTTTATTTGATTTCATCATCTTATTGTCTCTGACAAAATTTGTGTGTATTGTATCGGAAATTCAACATAAAGTCATTATTGGGGTATTTTTGTGGAAAACAAGCATGAGCGTTATCAAAAAGCCATGAATATTATTGATGTGTTAGAAGGATCACAATTTGCCAAAATCATGCAGAAAGGGTTAATGTTGAATGAACTGAATCAAAACATCAGCCGTCTTTTCCCTCGAGAATTTAAAGGACTCTTCCGGTTAGGCTCCATCACAGATGGGAAACTCTTTATCGAAGTCAAAAGCGCGGTCGTTCGCCAAGGAATTTTATTTCGCCAACGCGAATTACTCACTGCAATTCAACCGACTTATCCCGAAGTAAAAGGATTTGAGATTAAAATCAACCCGGAATTAACCTACTAAACTAACCTTTAAAGATAGCGATTAATTCTTTTACTTTGACTCGTTTTTCTGAAGATTGACTGATCGAGCGCTGTACTTTAACGCGTTTGAATTTTGCCCCTTTATAAATCTCACGTGTAAATTTCGTATCGTGGTTAGAAATCACGACGGAAATTTGCTTTTCTTTTTGTGCTTTCTTTGCACATTCCGCTAAATTCTTTTGATGCTCAAGACCAAAAGCATTCCCCGCATATCCAGTAAAATTAGTATCTTGCGGAAGCGGTGCATAAGGCGGATCACAGTAGATCACGCTATGCTTATCCGCTAATTCAAACGTTTGTTGAAAATCAGCACATAAAAAGACCGCACTTTGTGCCTTATGAGCAAAATAGCGCAATTCATCTTCAGGGAAATAATGGGTTTTATAAGCCCCAAAGGGTACATTAAACTCATTTTTACTGTTATAACGGCATAATCCGTTAAACCCAAAACGATTCAAATAAAGGAACAATACGGAACGCTCGAAAGGATCGGTGGATTGATTAAAGGCTTCACGCTGTGCGTAATAATAGTCGGCTGTATTGGCATTCTCTGCAAAGAAAATTGGCTTACAAGCCTCAATATAGGCATCCACATTGTCTTTGACGATATTAAACAAGTTAATCAAATCAGGATTAATATCTGCCAAAATATAACGTTCAAAATGGGAATTCAAAAAAACAGCACCCGCGCCAACAAAGGGTTCAATCAAACACTGTTTTCTTTTTGGAAAGACTCGGTTGAGATCGTCCGTTAAACGAAATTTACCACCCGCCCATTTTAAAAACGGGCGGTGTTTAATTCGAGGTTTCGTTTTGTTATTTTTCGGACGCAACATGAGAGCAATGACAGTTAGTCATGTTGTGTGCAACGCTCAATCGCGTTTAGCACAAGAGATTTGTCAGTATCAGTCGCCACGTAGGCTTGACCAAGGGCTTTTAGCAACACTAGACGTAACTTGCCTGCCAACACTTTTTTATCTCGCATCATATGCGGTAAATAATCGTCTGGTTGCATGGTATCAGGCGAAACGGTTGGCAAATTAGCACGCGCTAAAAGTTTTTCTAAACGTGCAACATCTTCAAAAGAAAGATCGCCTAATTGTTCAGATAACACCGCAGCCATCATAGTTCCTGCTGCAACAGCTTCACCATGTAACCAGTTTCCGTAACCTAAATGTGTTTCGATCGCATGCCCAAAAGTATGGCCGAGATTTAGTAATGCACGATCACCTTTTTCAGTTTCATCACGCGCAACAACATCCGCTTTGATTTGGCAACAACGCGCAATGCAATGCTGCAGTGAATGTTGATTTAACGCAACTAATTCATCAATATGTACTTCAAGCCATTCAAAAAAGGCATAATCTAAAATCGCCCCATATTTAATGACTTCCGCAAGTCCCGCATTCACTTCACGTTTTGGCAAGGTATTGAGTGTAAGGGTGTCAATGATCACCGTAGAAGGTTGATAAAATGCCCCAATCATATTTTTGCCCAATTCATGATTAACGGCTGTTTTGCCACCAACAGAAGAATCCACTTGGGCTAATAATGTGGTAGGAATTTGAATAAAACGCACGCCACGCTGATAGCTTGCTGCAGCAAAACCTGCCACATCACCAATCACACCACCACCTAATGCAATAATGGTGGTATCTCGCCCATGATTATGCTTTAAAAGTGCGGTAAAAATGAGGTTTAAAGAATCGAGTGTTTTGTATTTTTCGCCATCAGGCAATAATACCGATTCAACCTGACAGCCGATTTTTTCTAAGGTTTGTGTAACGGTTTCAAGATAATATTGTGCGACGGTTGGATTAGTCACGATCATCACTTTATCCCCTTTCTTCAGCGGATAACAGGTTTCATCTTTTAATAAACCTTCGCCAATATAAATGGGATAACGACGTTCTTTTAATTCAACATTTACGCACAACATTTTTAATCCTTAGAGTGAACCGTTTAAGCCGTTTAGATTATCAATTAAATCAACAATTTGATTAACCATTACTTTGGCATTTTGCTCATCTGTTGGCAAAGTAATATCTGCAATTTCTTCATATAACGGATTACGCACTTTAGCTAAATCTTCAAGCACTTGGCGTGGGTTATCTGTTCCTTGTAATAAAGGACGTTTTTTATCACGTTGTGTACGTTGATATTGTTTATCTACTGAGGTCTCTAAATAAATCACAATACCACGAGCAGAAAGATAATTACGATTCTCTTTTGACATCACTGCCCCACCACCAGTGGAAAGCACAACGCCTTGTAATTGGGTTAATTCATTGATAATACGTTCTTCACGCTTACGAAAGCCTTCTTCGCCTTCTAAATCAAAAATCCAGCTAATGTCTGCTCCCGCACGTTCCTCAATTACTGCATCTGAATCGACAAAATCCATATTCAATTGTTGCGCAAGCTGACGGCCAATGGTACTTTTACCCGCGCCCATTGGACCTACTAAAAAAATATTACGTTTTTCAGCCATTGTTATTCTTCTAACTTAAATAATGTTCAAATTAATCTTTCCTAATAAAAACTGGCCACCTGAAAAAATGGGGCAGCCCGAAAGATCACCCAAAAAATAATGAAGATTATCGCAATAAATCCCCCTATGTTTCAACCTTTAGCGGGAATTTATTTTAAGAAGCGCAAAAGTGCGGTCAGTTTTTGAGAGATTTTAATGAATGATAAAGTCAAATAAAGCATCGAGATAAAACATCCTAAAATTTAACCGCACTTTACAAACAAAAAAGACTATTCAAACGAATAGCCTTTTCTTTTATCAGCAGTTAATTATAGATAACCAAACAAGGTTGTGAAAATGTAACCAAAGATACATGAAGTAATTACACCGATTAAGCCTGGTAAAATGAAGCTGTGGTTAATTACAAACTTACCAATGTGGGTTGTACCTGAACGGTCGAATTGGATTGCCGCAAGGTCGCTCGGGTAAGTAGGTAAAATGTAGTAACCGTAACAAGCTGAAGCAAAGGCCAAGACAATAGCTGGATCCACACCGATACCTAAAGCAAGCGGAACGAATGCAACTAACGCTGCGGCTTGTGAATTTACGAATTTAGAAATTAATAACAACATTAATGCGTAAGTCCAAGGATGCGCTTTTACCACATCACCAAGTGCCGCTTTCATCATTGGTGTATGAACGGTAAACATGGTTTCTGCCATCCAAGAAATCCCGAATACAGCCACCAACGCAATCATACCTGAACGGAAAATTTCATTTTTACTGATTTTGCCTGTATCAGTTTTTGTAAAGATAACAATTAATGCACCCGCTAATAACATGAAGATTTGAATAACGTGAACCATACTTAAATTCACTTTTTTCTTCGCCGTATCTTTTAATACGATTGCAGCATTATCGATAGTTTCGGTTTTATCTCCCGCTGTGATCACAACACTGTTATCTTGAGCGGTAATTGTTTGAGCGACTTCACCTTTATCATTATAAATTGCAACGTTGTTGTAGGCTGTTTGAGCTTTTGCTTTGCTGTCTTTAACATCAAGCACTAACGTACCATCTTTCGCTAACGCAACAATTTTACCGTCTTTAACATTAAAGGATTTCACTGTTTTATCCGCAGAAACAATTTCAACCACTTGAGCTGGTACTGATTTTTCAAAGGCTGGGCGTAAATCTTTAAAGTAACCTAATAGCGCTACCACTAAAATCGCACCAAAGAAGATCCACATCGCATTCCAGCTAGATTGTGGCAATTTTTTGTCTAACAATGATGTGCTATCACCATAAACATATTTTTTGAATTCGGGATCTTTTAATTTCTCTTGGAATTCTGGGTCTTTATCTAAATCTTTACCACGGAACCAGCTGAAAATACCGATAGCTAATACACCACAAAGGGTTGAAGGCACAGTAATTTTTAATAAATCTAAATAGCCATCAAAACCTGTTAATGGGGTTTTAGCATTCACTAAGAATGTGGTTAAAGTCACTACTGCTACAGAAACTGGTGACGCGATGATACCCATTTGAGAGGCAATTGAACTTGCCGCCATTGGACGTTCAGGACGAATATCATTTTTGATCGCGATATCATAAATGATTGGTAACATGGTATAAACCACGTGTCCTGTACCACATAAAATGGTTAAGAAACAGGTTACAAACGGCGCCAAAATACTGACATATTTCGGGTTACGACGAAGCATTTTCTCCGCAATTTGTAACATGACATCTAAACCACCACTGGCTTGTAATGTTGCCGATGTCACCACCACCGCAAGGATGGTTAACATAACATCGATAGCTGGCTTACCTGGTTCAATACCAAAGCCGAAAACAAGAACAATTAAGCCTACTCCACCGAGCATACCCAGTGCGATACCACCTTTTTTTGCCCCGTAAAATAAACAGATAAGAACAATAGCAAGCTGAATCGCAAACTGGCTACCTTCACCTAGGTTCATTAGAAAATCCATAAGATACTCCGAATCATTTTATGGTTAATTAGAAAAAAATTTGGACCAAATATTAGCACTAAAATTAACTCATAATAAGTATTTTTAGGGTAAATTTTGTTTTAAATCAAAAAATAGGAGAACCAAACAATAAAAGCAAATCTGAGAAAGATTAAATAAAGGAAAGTGCGGTCGGAAATTTAAAAGATTTAGATGTATCTTGTTTTATTTGAAGATAAGTAATTTAGAAAGGAATTTAAAGAAAAAAATTAGGCGACCTAAAAGATCGCCCAACTTAAAAATTACTGATTGTTTTGAACGTAGTCAATCGCAGATTGAACAGTTGTGATTTTTTCAGCTTCTTCATCAGGAATTTCGATATCGAATTCTTCTTCTAAAGCCATTACTAATTCAACTGTATCTAAAGAATCCGCACCTAAATCTTCAACGAAAGAAGCTTCTGGTTTTACGTCTTCTTCTTTAACACCTAATTGTTCAACGATGATTTTTTTCACGCGTTCTTCAATACTCATTTGTTTTTCCTATTGTTGTTTTAGCTCATTTAAGAGCGGTTAGTGTATGCATTTTTGATAAAGTTGCAACTATTTCTTAGGTGGTCGCACCACAAAAAACAGGCAATGTAAAAACACATACAGAGAAAAAGTTACATTGCGATTGGGATTTTATCATTAACTAAACTGCTTTGCTATATTTTATAGACAAAATCCCAGATATATCTCCCCTAAAGGGTTAGCTCATATATAAGCCGCCATTCACATGTAATGTGGTACCGGTAATATAAGCCGCATCGTCAGAAGCTAAAAATGCCACTGCTTTTGCGATATCTTTTGGCTCACCTAAACGACCAGCTGGGACATTACCAAGAATACCCGCTTTTTGTTCTTCAGTAAGCACTTCTGTCATATCTGTTGCGATAAAGCCTGGAGCCACAACGTTTACAGTAATACCACGTGATGCCACTTCTTTAGCTAAGCCTTTAGAAAAACCAATTAAGCCGGCTTTTGCGGCACAGTAGTTAGATTGACCAGGGTTACCCATTGAGCCCACAACTGAACCAATAGTAATGATACGACCGAAACGTTTTTTCATCATGGAGCGTAACATCGCTTTAGAAAGATGGAATACAGAAGTTAAGTTGGTTTGCATAATATCAAACCATTCTTCATCTTTCATACGCATTAATAAGTTATCACGTGTAATACCAGCGTTATTCACGAGAATATCAATATCACCGAATTGTTCTTTAATTTGTTCTAATACGGCATCAATACTTTCTTTGTCTGCCACATTTAATACTAAACCTTTACCTTTATCGCCAAGGTAAGCAGAAATTGTATCTGCACCTTTTTCAGAGGTTGCGGTACCAATTACAAATGCACCTTTTGATGCTAATTCTTCTGCAATTGCGCGACCAATACCACGTGTTGCACCTGTCACTAATGCGATTTTATTTTGCATTTTTAATCCCCTTTTATGCTAATAATGCTTCAACAGCATCTAATGATGTCACATCATTTACTGATGTTGCTTGTAATTCTGCCACGATACGTTTTGTTAAACCGTTTAATACTTTACCTGGGCCGATTTCAACTAAAACTTCTACGCCATCTTGTGCCATTTTCTCAACAGTTTCAGTCCAACGAACAGGGCTATATAATTGACGAATAAGTGCGGTACGAATTTCTGCACTTTCTGTTTCTGCTTTGACATCCACGTTGTTTAATACTGGTGTTGCTGGCGCATTAAGCGTAATGCCTTCAAGTGTTACGGCTAATTGTTCTGCTGCCGGTTTCATTAATGCGCAATGTGAAGGAACACTTACCGCTAATGGTAAAGCACGTTTTGCGCCCGCTTCTTTACATAATGCAGCCGCACGTTCTACCGCTTCTTTCGCTCCCGCAATGACTACTTGGCCTGGTGAGTTAAAGTTTACCGCAGATACCACTTCGCCTTGCTCGGCTTGTTTACATGCATTGATAATAGCGTCATTATCTAAACCAATAATCGCATACATTGCACCAGTACCTTCTGGTACTGCTTGTTGCATTAATTTACCGCGTAATTCGACTAATTTGATTGCGTCTTTGAAATCAATTACACCTGCACAAACTAATGCTGAATATTCACCTAAACTGTGACCAGCCATCACGCTTGGTTGTAATTGTGAGTATTTTTCTTGCCATACACGGAAGATCGCAACGGATGCCGCTAATAATGCCGGCTGAGTTTGCCAAGTTTTATTTAATTCTTCTGCTGGACCTTGTTGAACCAAGTTCCATAAATCATAGCCAAGCGCTTCAGATGCTTGTTTAAAAGTCTCAGTGACTACCGGATATTCGTTAGCAAGATCAGCTAACATGCCAACAGCTTGAGAACCTTGTCCTGGAAAAACCATTGCGAATTTTTTCATGTTTTCTTCCTATTTCTTCATCGTTTAAATGTTGAAAGTGCGGTCAAATTTAACCGCACTTTTAAAATTCTGTCGGGATTCTAACAAATTAATTAGAATCGCACCAATGCTGAACCCCAAGTCCAACCACCGCCAAAAGCTTCGAGTAGAAGCAATTGACCGCGTTGAATTCGGCCATCACGCACCGCTTCATCTAAAGCCGTTGGCACAGTCGCCGCACTGGTATTCGCTGTACGATCAAGCGTTACCACGACTTGCGACATATCCATCTCTAATTTTTTCGCTGTTGCGGTGATGATACGTAAATTTGCTTGGTGTGGCACAAGCCAGTCAATATCTGTTTTTTGGAGATTATTAGCAGAAAGGGTTTCTTCCACGACATTAGAAAGCTCTCGTACCGCTAACTTAAAGGTTTCGTTACCTTGCATTTCAATATAGCCAGATTTCTCCACGCCACGTTCTGCTTGTGGAAGTAGCAATGCCGCATTGTTATCTGGCGACGCATGTAAATGCGTTGAAATAATGCCTTCTTGCTCTGATGCTTCTAAAATCACCGCACCGGCACCATCGCCAAATAACACAACAGTGCTACGATCGGTTTCATCTAATTTACGCGAGTTAAGATCTGCCCCAATCACAAGGGCTTTTTTCACGCTACCTGAACGAATAAATTTATCCGCTACGCCTAAAGCATAAACAAAACCGGTACAAGCTGCTGCTAAATCAAAAGAAATCGCATCTTCAATACCTAATAAACCTTGAACTTGGCAAGCTGAGCTTGGATAAGCGTGAGAACCACTGGTCGTTGCAACGATGATCAACTCAATTTCTTGAGGATCAAGATTAGCCATTTCAAGTGCTTTTTTGGCTGCTTCACATCCCATTGTTGCGACAGTTTCATCTGCTGCTGCAATACGACGTTCACGAATGCCTGAACGTGTCACGATCCATTCATCTGAAGTATCAACCATTTTTTCCAAATCCGCATTGGTACGAATATGGCTCGGCAAATAGCTACCGGTGGATAAAATTCTACTATTCATAATATCAAAACTTATTAATTAATAACGTTGTAAACCTGCCAAGATTTTTTGTGGAATTTGCAAACGAGCTTGTAAAGCTGCATCCGCAATTGCACGAGCAAATGCATCCACATTTGCGCTGCCATGACTTTTCACCACAACAGCCGTTAATCCGAGTAAAGATGCCCCATTATATTCATCTGGGTTAATGCGTTTCAAGCGATGATAAGCATCCTTAAAGAAAAAACGCAGAATAAATTTGGCAAATGATTTAAAAATAGGCTGCTTTTCTTTTCCTTTCAGAAGAGATAACAGATTCTTAGCTGCCCCTTCAAGGGTTTTTAATGCAATATTTCCCGAAAACCCATCACTCACGATCACATCAGCCACACCATTTAATAAAAAGTTACCTTCAATAAAGCCGGTATAATTAAGTGCGGTCGATTTTTCTAATAAATTCGCGGCTTCACGAATAGATTGATGCCCTTTAATTTCTTCCTCGCCAATGTTGAGTAAGGCAATACGTGGATAAACTAAGTTCAATCGGTTTTCGGCAAAGATCGAGCCCATGACGGCAAATTCATAAAGATTTTGAGCAGAACATTCTACGTTTGCGCCTAAATCTAACATCACGGTTTTATCACCCGTCATCGACGGTAATAAGGATACCAACGCAGGGCGTTGAATTCCTTCTAACGGCTGTAAGAGTACCTTTGATAATCCCATCAATGCGCCCGTATTTCCTGCGCTGACACAACCTTTCGCCTCTCCTTTCTGAACCATTTCAATAGCTAAACGCATCGACGTGCCTTTGCTATGACGCAATGCATGAGAAATACCTTGATTGTTATCAATAGTCTTAGTGCAATGATGAATTTGAATACGTTCTAAAAGAGAAGAAGGTGCATTTTCCAGTAAAGGGGAAATTTGTTGGCTATCGCCAAACAGCACTAAAGAGAGCATTGGATCTGCTTCCAACGCTGAAAGAGATGCGGGGATAGTAATACGGGGACCAATGTCCCCGCCCATCACATCTAACGCTAAGGTTAGACGGTTCAAGTGAATACCTTATAAGTAAAATTACTTATTGATCACTTTGCGACCACGGTAGTAACCGTCAGCAGTTACGTGGTGGCGTAAGTGAGTTTCACCGCTTGCTTTATCCACTGATACTGCAGCAGTAGTTAATGCATCGTGTGAACGACGCATATCACGACGTGAACGAGATTTTTTGTTTTGTTGAACAGCCATTGGCTATACTCCTAAATTTAATTTACTTTTGCTTTAAATTAGCTAATACAGCGAACGGGTTCGGTTTTTTTGCCAATTCTTCAGGCAATTCGCCAAAAACCTGTTCGTGCGCGGACACTTCACAGTGTTCAGATGAATGCATTGGAACAAGCGGTAGAGCTAAAATAAGTTCGTCTTCCACTGCACCAAGTAAATCTATTTCACCAAACTCATTAAATTCGATTGGCTCATAAATTTCCGGCAAGTCATCAGCCTGATCCCAATTAGCCACTGGACTATACGTAAAATGACACTCCAATGTTTGTTTGAATGGTTCACCACAACGTTGACAGTCTAATTCGACATCAACTTGTACTTGCCCTTTCATCACCACTAATTTTTGTGGATCAATATAAAACGATAATGTTACCTGTGCATCGCTGAGCACTTTCCCCGTAGATTCAGCTAAACGCACTAACTGACTAGCGGTATAATAACCATCATAATCAATTCTTTGTTGAGCGTCTTTAACCGGATCAACGGTTAGGGGTAGTTTTACCTTTTGCATAGGGTGCGAATATTACCTGTTGTCAATAAAATAGTCAAAGGAAATTCGCACTAATTATGAGAAAAGTTCAATCTCTATCTAAACTCTCTCAAGATTTACACCTTTGCAAAGTGCGGTCATTTTTTCCTTTGTTTTACTCGGCATGCTCACTCAAGAAGCCACCACTTTGGTGTTTCCAAAGTCGAGCATAAAGGCCATTTTGTTCAAGCAATTCTGCGTGAGTCCCTTGCTCGACAATTTGTCCTTTATCTAACACGATTAAACGATCCATTGCTGCAATAGTGGATAAACGGTGAGCAATGGCAATAACCGTTTTATTTTCCATCATCTTGTCGAGACTTTCTTGGATCGCTACTTCTACTTCTGAATCTAACGCACTGGTCGCTTCATCCAACAGTAAAATTGGTGCATCTTTTAACATAACACGTGCAATGGCAATACGTTGGCGTTGACCACCAGACAGTTTTACCCCACGTTCACCAACATGAGCATCATAGCCTTTTCTACCTTGCGCATCGCTGAGATAAGGGATGAAATCTGCCGCTTCCGCACGTTTAGCCGCATTTATCATTTCTTCGTCCGTAGCAGTTGGGCGACCATAAATGATGTTATCGCGAACAGAACGGTGTAAAAGCGAGGTATCTTGTGTAACAAGACCAATCTGACTACGAAGGCTTTCTTGGCTTACATCTAAAACATTTTGACCATCAATGGTAATTGAACCTTCTTGCGCTTCGTAGAAACGTAGAAGTAAATTCACAATGGTTGATTTACCTGCACCAGAACGACCAATTAAGCCCACTTTTTCACCCGGTTTGATGGTGAGATTAAAATGGTTAAGTAACGGTTTATTCGGATCATAGGCAAACGAAACATTATTAAATTTGATCTCACCTTGTTTTACTTCTAATGCAACACAATTTGGCTTATCAACAATGGTATGTGGTTTGGTTAGCGTTGCCATACCATCATTCACTGTGCCGATATTTTCAAATAAACGCGCTGATTCCCACATAATCCAACGAGAAAGGCCATTTACACGTAACGCCATTGCAGTTGCTGTAGCCACTGCTCCCACGCCAACTTGGCCGTTTTGCCACAACACCACGCCTAAAATCGCGGTACTTAACGTTAAGAAAATATTGGTTGCGTAAGTTAAGGTATCTAATGAACTCGCCAAACGCATCTGTGCATGCACGGTGACCATAAATTCTTCCATGGAACGTTTTGCATAATTCGCTTCTCTCGCATCATGTGAAAATAGTTTCACCGTTGCAATATTTGAGTAAGCATCTGTAATACGCCCTGTCATGAGAGATCGCGCATCAGCTTGTCGTTGTGCAGTTTTGGCTAAACGAGGAATAAGCAGACGTAAAATAGTCACAAATGCTACAATCCATAAGAAAAACGGCACTAAAAACCAAGTATCTAAAGCCGCAAGCACCAAGCCGGAGGTGATAAAATATACGGCAACATACACCAATATATCCGCAATGGTCATGACGGTATCACGCACTGCAAGGGCGGTTTGCATCACTTTCGCCGATACACGGCCTGCAAATTCATCTTGGTAGAAACTCAAGCTTTGGCCTAGCATCAAACGGTGGAAATTCCAACGCAAACGCATTGGAAATACCCCTTGTAGCGTTTGTAAGCGCACATTCACGCCCACAAATGACCATACAATACTGAAAATAAGTAAGGCAGCCATGCCAGCAAGCAAATGCCCTTTTTCTTGCCAAAGTGTAGTTGGTGAATAAGCACCCAGCCAATCCACCAATAATCCCATAAATTGGAAAAGTAAGGCTTCCATCACACCGGTACCAACCGTCAATACCGCGAGTAAAAAGATCCAGCCTTTCATGCCGTCAATGCTTGACCAAATAAAACGGAACAAGCCTTTTTCAGGCGTCGTTGGATTGCTTTCCGGATAAGGATTTAAACGGTTTTCAAACCATGAAAATATTTTATTAAACATAACAATACCTTAAAAAATTAAAGGCGACAGAGCCGCCTAAAGTGCGGTCATTATAACGCAAGTTTTAAACGATGGGCTAGGTTTTGCGAAATTGGCTCGGTGAAAGCCCATAAATTGCTTTAAACGCCTTACTAAAATGTGCTTCTGATTGATACCCCACTTCAAGAGCAATCGCTAAAATAGTCTTTTGCGTATTTTTCAATAAAACGGCCGCCATTTCTAACCGCACTTGTGTGAGAAATTTTCCTGGAGGCATCCCTAATTGCTGTTGAAAGATCCGCATAAAGGTCGCACGAGACATGGATGCTAACTCTGCTAATTGCGCAATATTCCAATCTAATTGAGGTGAAAACAGGATTTTTTCAAGGACTTGATTCAGCCTTTTATCTTGCAACGCGGCTAGTAAGCCTTGATTGAGCAAACCTATTTGCTGAGCATGACGCAAAATATAAATAAACAATACGTTTGATAATGCATCAATCACCGATTTTGTGCCTTGCTCCGGTTTCTCGGCTTCTTGTAAAAAAAGTGAAACCAAGGGCTGTACAGGTGTATTCTGTAGAGAAAGATGTAAATAGTCTGGTAATGAATCAATTAATAATGACGGTTTTTGGTAATAAAATGTCCCACAAAACATCTTCAGATCGGGCGTACCGGCCCCTATTTGATGGACATTAAAAAGTGCATTTGATTGCGCTTTCTGTAGGCTATTCTCTCTTTTTTGTTGAGAACTGCCCAAAAAGTGCGGTCGATTTTGAGGGAGAAAAAAGAGATCACCTTTCTTCAAATGAAACTGTTTTCCCGCAAAGGTTACCCAGCACTCACCTTGCTCGATTAAATGAAATAAACCTTGATATTCCGCCGCATCTGGCTGATGTTCAACTTGCCAATCCCCTTGAAACAAGCAGTGAATATTAATTTCCCCGCGCACTTGCGCCAGCTGTGTTAATTTATCTAAATAATCCATTGTGAGATTTTCCGTCTAAAAGTTAAGACAATTTGACAAGTATCATACGCTAATCTGCTTATAATTCCTCTCGAAATTTGTACTAAATTTAAGGAGAAAAACAATGTTTGCAGATTGGAAAAATGATGTAGCACACGTTAAAAAATCATTCGGTGCATTAGGTAAAAAATACCCTAAAATGTTACAAGCTTACGGCGCATTAGGTGCGGCGGCGGCAGAAGGTAACGTATTAGATGCTAAAACCCGTGAATTAATTGCATTAGCCGTTGCAGTAACAACACGTTGTGAAAGCTGCATTGGCGTGCACGCTGATGAAGCGGTGAAAGCAGGTGCAACTGAAGAAGAAGTGGCAGCAGCATTAGCGATGTCTATCGCATTAAATGCAGGTGCAGCTTACACCTATTCTCTTCGTGCATTAGAAGCTTACAACGCACAAAAAGGCGAATAATTCGCAAGGAACTTTATGATTCTTTTAGCCCTCATTTGAGGGCTTTTTTTATCTCTAAAATTGACCGCACTTTAAAATAAATTCAAAGCTCTCATCTGAGCCACCACTTGCTCTACCTGAATTTCAGCCATTAAATTTTTGCCTTTTAATTTTGTCGCCCAAGGCAATTCACTTGAAGGTTTTCCTTGTTCTTTTTGCACATTTTCTTCATATACCGATACCACATTATCCAGATTATGATAAGGTGCGGTGCGCAATGGATTGTGATAGGCATACAATCCAATCACTGGCGTGCCTTGCGTGGTAGCGATATGAGCTGGACCAGAATCGGGCGAGATGACTAAATTTGCTTGATGAATTAATGCAGCAAGCTGTTTCAAACTGGTTTTTCCTGAAGCATCAACCGGTTCAAAATCACAAAGTGCGGTAATTTTTTTCACCATTTCTAATTCGCGTTTTGCCGGTGAGCTGCAAAAAATTACATTCACATTATGTTGATGAGCAATATTTGCCACTTCAGCATAGCGCTCCATCAACCAATCTTTCTCAGCTTTACTAGAACAAGGAGAAATAATCAGATTTTTGCGTGTTGGATCAATAAACTGTTTGGCATATTCTCGATCTGCATCAGAAATTGCCAATTGCCAAGAAAGCATTTCCGCCTGTGGCACTCCTAGATAATCCGCAAAAGCCATGAAACCATCTAGCACATGAGGCGTTTCAGGATCTTGAACTCGACGATTCACAAATAACCATTGTCCTTCTCGAGAACGTTTTTTACCAAACCCAATTTTATATTTCGCTTGAATACCAAGAGAGATAATAGAAGCACGAAATGCCGTCTGCATATTCAAAAGCGCATCAAATTGATTGTTTTTCAAAAACATCCATAAATTCCACACGCCTTTCCAACCGCTCTTTTTATCGTAAGGAACCAGTTCCACGCCTTCAATGCCAGAAAGCAGACCCATTTCTGTTTTACCCACAATCCACGTTAATTTCGTTTGCAGCCAATGACGTTGAATATGCTGCACCACAGCAAGTGCATGGCAAACATCACCCACAGCAGACAAACGTAAAATACAAAGTGATTTAGGGGGAGAGGCAAAAAGTGGAGAATGGGACATTTGAGTTCCTCGCGCATTTAATTTCCGTCTATTTTAAAGTAGAATGAAAGCATTTTCTATTATTCGGTTCAACTAAAATGCTTGAATTCCAACAAGATAATCAATTCTTTCTTTTTAATCTCACAGAAAAACCAACAGAGCCCGCTTCATTTTTTGAATCGGCTTTTTGGAAAGAACAACAACGTATTACCGGTTCAGCCAAAGGACGCGGCACAACCTACTTCCTGGATACAAAAGATCTTTTTGGTGTAAACACTGCCCTTCGTCATTATTATCGCGGTGGTTTATGGGGGAAATTCAACAAAGATCGCTATCGTTTTCAATCATTTAGTGAAACTCGCAGCGTGGCGGAATTTCAGCTTTTAAATCAACTCCATCAAGCAGGCGTTGCTGCACCAAAACCGATTGCTGCACGTGTTAAAAAAGGCAAATTGGGTATTTGTTACCAAGCAGATATCTTAATTGAAAAGATCGAAAATGCCCAAGATCTGACCGCACTTTTACAAATTCAGCAATTGCCGAATGACATCTGGCAAGCCATTGGTAAATTAATTCGCCAGCTACATGATTTGCAAATCTGTCATACGGATCTCAACGCTCATAATATTCTCGTTCAACAACTCGGAAATGAACAAAAATGTTGGCTTATTGATTTCGATAAGTGCGGTCAAAAATCAGGAGATTCTTGGAAACAAGGCAACTTGGAAAGATTACACCGCTCTTTTGTCAAAGAAGTCGGCAGAATGAATATTCAATTCAATGAAGAAAATTGGGATGAATTGTTGAAAGGTTACAATCACTAAAACCAGCAAAAAACGAACCGCACTTTTGTGCGGTTTGTTGCATTTTAATCTTCATGCTCTTCTAATTCTTCATACTTAGGTTCAGTACTTAAAAGAATCTCTTGAATATGCTCTGCCATTTTTTGATCGCATTCACGAGCAATATCAATCATAGCTGGATTTTTAAATATGCCTTTGTCAGGATCATAAACTTGCGACATTAAGGCCACTTCATGGCGATCTGCGTCAAAATAATATTGACTGACTGCTTTTGCCATTTTAGGGGCCATGCCTAAATTGATAAGTGCTCGTTTACCTGCTCGGACTGCTGAATCAAAGGTTTCACGAATCACATCATCAGCTCCCGCTTGATATAGTGCGAAGGTATCAAAACGATCGAATGCTCGTGCGATGATTTTTATGCGAGGATTAATTTCTCGAGCAAAGTGGACGATTTGATTTGCTTGCGCCGGATTATTGATCGCTACAACAAGTAAATCAGCCTTTTCCAATCCTGCTGCAATTAAAATTCTGGACGAGAAGCATCACCAAAATAGGATTTTATTCCGTAATCATTAAAGCCTTTAATCATGGAAGGATCTAAATCTACGACGGTGGTATCGTAACCACTTAATCGCAGTAAATCATTCACTATCTGTCCGAAACGCCCCATCCCCAGAATTAAGATTGGATGCTGTTCATCAATTTCATCTGGCTGAATATCATCTGTCTTCGGTTTAGGCATCAGTTTTTCATAAAGAATTAATATAATCGGTGTAAACACCATCGAAAGCACAACAATCGCTGTCATATTCGCATTTATGGTTTGATCTATCACGCCTTCTGCTGTAGCAGCAGCAAATAAGACAAATGCAAACTCCCCACCTTGAGCCATTAAAAATGCTCGTTCCAATGCGGTTTTATGTGAGCTTTTTGCTACGCGAGCAACCAAGTAAATACAAAGACCTTTTGTGAGCATGAGAGAAATCACACCCAATAAAATCAATGACCAGTTTTCAATAACCACATCGAGATTTAATGACATTCCCACACCAAGGAAGAAAAGACCAAGTAACAAGCCGCGGAAAGGCTCGATATCAGCTTCAAGTTGGTGACGGAAAGAGGACTCGGATAGCATGACTCCCGCCACAAAAGCCCCCATTGCCATCGAAAGCCCGGCTTCTTCCATTAATAACCCCGAACCTAACACAACAAAGAGTGCAGCCGCAGTCATCACTTCGCGTGCTTTAGAGTTAGCGAGAATTTTGAAGACTGGATTCAGAATAAAACGCCCAATGAAAATCAACGCACCTAATGCCACCATCGCAATAAGTGCAGACTGCCACCAAACGATTTGAGATTCACGTTCAAAAGGTGATAAGAATGTAATCACCGCTAATAAAGGTACAATCAGCAAGTCTTCAAATAATAGAATTGAAACAATTTTTTGACCCGGTTTTGTTGAAAGTGCTTTACGTTCCCCAAGTACCTGCATCACAATTGCTGTTGACGTTAAAACAAAACCCGATGAACAAACAAAAGCGACTTCCCAAGACAAGCCAAATTGAGTCGCTACAACGGTCATCAGTACCGCAGAAATGACAACCTGCAAGCTACCTAATCCAAAAATCTGACGACGCAAACTCCAAAGATGAGAAGGTTTCATTTCAAGCCCAATCACGAATAAAAACATCACGACGCCAAATTCAGCAAGATGAATAATCGCTTGTGGATCATGAATAATATGCAATCCAAAAGGCCCAATAACTAATCCAGCCGCTAAATAACCTAGTACAGAACCTAATCCGATGCGTTTAAATAACGGCACGGCAACAACTGCAGCACCCAATAGCGCCACAACCCGGATTAGATCACCCGCTCCTTCCGCAACCATAGTTAACTCCTAAAATATTTTAAATATAAAAAAAGACCGCATAGTGCGATCTCGATAAATGGTCCCCCTTGCCGGACTTGAACCAGCGACCAAGCGATTATGAGTCGCCTGCTCTAACCGACTGAGCTAAAGGGGGAAAGTGCGGTTGATTATAGAGAAATAATCATTTGAAGTCTATATACAAAAGGATGGTCGTTGGAAAATTGACCATCCTTTTTTAGATTCATTATTGCAATACCGAAATATCCGCCACTTGTAAGAACAAGCCTTGTAACGTGTTTAAAATCGCTAAGCGGTTTTGGCGTAATGCTGGATCTTCAGCATTTACCATTACGTTATCAAAGAAACTGTCTACCGGTGCGCGTAAGTTCGCTAATTTATCTAATACTGCGGTGTAATCACCTTGTGCAATAAGCGGTTGTACTTCAGTGCGTAATGCAAGTACCGCTTCAGCAAGGGCTTTTTCTGCTGGCTCTACGCAAGCGGTCAAATTGATCTCGCCAATTGCAGCATCCGCTTTCGCTAAGATGTTACTTACACGTTTATTAGCTGCCGCTAACGCTTCCGCTGAATCTAAAGTACGGAAGTGTGAAACCGCACGCACACGCGCATCAAAATCAGCTGGGCGAGTTGGACGACGCGCCAATACCGATTGAATCACATCCACCGCAATGCCTTCATCTTGATACCATGCACGGAAACGGCCAAGCATGAAGTCCACTACATCGGCTACTACGTTTTGATTGGTTAGTTTATCACCGAAAAGTGCGGCTGATTTTTTCACTACATCTTCTAAATCAAGTGGTAAGTTTTTCTCAACAATAATACGTAACGCACCTAATGCCGCACGACGCAATGCAAATGGGTCTGCACTACCTTTTGGTGCTTGGCCGATACCAAAGATACCTGTTAGAGTATCAAATTTATCCGCTAAAGCGACCGCACTTGCCACCAAAGATTTCGGTAATTCATCACCTGCAAAGCGTGGCATATATTGTTCGTTTAACGCCACAGCCACTTCTTCATCTTCACCATCGTGACGAGCATAGTGCATGCCCATTACGCCTTGCGTATCGGTGAATTCGAATACCATGTTGGTCATCAAGTCACATTTTGACAGTAATCCTGCACGTTTTGCTTTCGCTTCGTCTGCACCGATTTGTTTTGCAATTTCGCCTGCAAGTTGCTCAATTCGGTCAGTTTTGTCTTTCAATGTGCCCAGTTGTTGTTGGAATAACACGGTTTCTAAACGTGGTAAACGATCAACCAGTTTTTGTTTTAAGTCGGTTTTGAAGAAGAATTCCGCATCGGTTAAACGAGGGCGAACCACTTTTTCGTTACCTTCGATAATCGCGGTTGGATCTTCTGGGTTGATGTTCGATACGAAAATAAAGTGCGGTAATAATTTGCCGTCTTTGTCATAAATCGGGAAATATTTTTGGTCACCTTTCATGGTGTAAACCAATGCTTCCGCTGGCACCGCTAAGAAACGTTCTTCAAATTTAGCCGCTAAGACGTTTGGATACTCCACCAACGAAGTCACTTCTTCAAGCAAGCTTTCTTCAATATCAGCCACGCCGCCAAGTGCGGTCGCTTTTGCTTGAGATTTTGCAAGGATTTCTGCTTTACGCTCGTTGAAATCAGCCACTACAGAACCTTTTTCACGTAATAATTGTGGATATTGGTCTGCATGTTGAATTTCAAATTCTTTCTCGCCTAAGAAACGGTGACCGCGAATAGTGCGCGCACTTGCCACACCTAAAATTTCGCCTTCGATTAACTCATCACCTAATAACATCGTCACGGTGTGAACCGGGCGGATAAATTGCACGGTTTTATCTGCCCAACGCATTGGTTTTGGAATTGGCAATTTCGCCAATGCATTGGCCACAATGTCGTTCAGTAAATTCTTAGTCGGTTGACCTTCAATTTTTGCACGATAAACGAGCCACTCACCTTTATCAGTCGCAATGCGTTCTGCTTGTTCAACAGTAATGCCACAACCACGTGCCCAGCCTTCTGCCGCTTTAGTTGGTTTACCTTCCGCATCAAAGGCTGCAGACACTGCAGGTCCACGTTTTTCGATTTCTTTGCTTGGTTGTTGTGTGGCTAAGTTCAACACTTTCACTGCTAAACGACGCGGTGCTGCAAACCATTCGATTTTGTCAAATGATAAGCCCGCTTGGTTTAATTCCGCCTCTACGTTATCCGCAAAAGAGGTCGCTAATGTTTTGAGAGCTTTTGGTGGCAGCTCTTCCGTGCCGATTTCTACTAGGAAGTTTTGGGTTGTCATTTTGGAGTCTCTATGTAAACATAATTTATATCATTATAAATATTAAGGCTTTAAACCAAATACTAATGCAAATGGTACCCAAACTGGCATTGTTAAAATAAATAACAATTGACCGTTACCAGTTTCAAAAAAAGGTCTTTTGTCAGTTACTACTATTGGTAGTGGGGTATCTAATTTATATTCATCAGTTAAATTATTTAAACCATAAAAAGTCTCAGCATCAGCCAAGAATGTTACTTTTATATATTGTTTTTCATAAGCTTCAGCTTGATATACTTTTTTTAATTTGATTAAGTCATCATCACTTAATAGATTTTTATCAATAAAAAGTGAGTATATAAGCTCATTAGAACTTTGCGTTAGTATTTGCAGGTTTAAAGCTTGTTTAGATACTTTATAATGGTAACTATCATAAAATTCTTTAAATTGTTGTATTGTTTTCTTATCTTTGCTCTTTAAATGATACAGTTTTTCATTTATCTGAACATGAATAGAATTATCAAAAAAACGTATATGTGTTATTTGTTTTTGAACAACGGAATTACTATTCGTACAACCTATTATTAACAATACGCAAATAAAAATTATTGAATATAGTTTCTTAATCATCTTTTATATTTCTCTGTTTTCACTTCTGCCAAATCTCCCCTACCCCTCTTTGCTAAAGAGGGGATTGGATCTTTGGAGAATTAAATATTTATGTTCTACTTTAACGTTTTTTGAAAGCAGATAATTTAATCTCTATTGAAATTAAAATGTAAATGAGTCAGTTACTATCAATTTACTCAAGAAATCCCCCTCTTTAGCAAAGAGGGGTAGGGGAGATTT